>DATKBK010000089.1:0-2172 GCA_035514045.1 Steroidobacteraceae bacterium
TGCCCGCATCGCCATAGACGCAGTTCAGGCGGCGGCACATCCGCACCATTTCCTGGCCGTGACCAAGGACGGCAAGACTGCCATCGCCGCCACGAAGGGCAACGCTGACTGCCACGTGATCCTGCGCGGCGGCAAGACACCGAATTACGACGCCGCCAGTGTCGCCGTGGTGTGCGAGCAGCTGGTTGCCGCCGGCCTTGCGCCGCGCGTGATGGTCGATGCCAGCCATGGCAACAGCAGCAAGAAGCCGGAGAATCAGCCGGCGGTGGTCGCCGACATTGCCGCGCAGGTTGCCGGTGGCAGCACCCGCATCTCGGGCGTGATGGTGGAGAGCCACCTGAAGGCGGGGCGCCAGGAGCTGGTGCCGGGCCGGCAACTGGAATACGGGCAAAGCGTCACCGATGGCTGCGTCGACTGGGAGACCTCGGTAAAGGTGCTCGATTCGCTGGCGCGCGGCGTCGAGGCGCGCCGGAAGCTGCGCAAGGCGGCGTAGCGGCTATGCAGTGGGCGCGCTGAATTTCAGGGCCGGACTATCAGCCGAGCAGATCCTGACAGGTGTCCCGCGCCGCATCGATTGCCGGCAGCCTCGCGCACAGCTGCCGCCAGTGCTGGCCGATTACCTCGAGTGTCGCGCCATTGCCGGTGGTGGTGGCCCACTCGCCCAGCGCAGTATCCAGCCGCGTGAGACGCGCGCGGGCGCGGGCGTGGATGCGATCCGGGCCATCAAGCTCGCCAGTCACGGCAATCACGGCCGAGCGGATGCGCGGCACGTCGTGCGGCGTCATGCGCAGCAACCCATTCACATACAGCGTCCCCCACTGGAACCGCGTGGCGGGACCTTTCGACTCGCGATAGCCGCGCTCCAGCCAGTCCAGTGCCGTCCGGGTGTTGCCGGCCCGTTCCTCGATATCGGCGATATCGGGCATGTAGTAATAAGGCGTGCGCGCCACCTTCATCTGCTCTTCCAGCAGTGAACGCAGGCGTGCATCGTCGCCCAGTTCGTACAGCACCCATGAGGCCGAGTTGACGATTCCCGCGCGCGCGTTCGCATCGTAGTCGCGGGCCAGGAATGCATCGAGCGTGGCACGGGCCTGGCGGGCCACGGGCTCCGGAGCACGCTCCACGCCGGCTAGAGCCTTGGCCGCCTGCAGGCGGCGCGCGGCGGACAGCAAGCGCACCGTATCGGACTGGCGGGCATCGCGCTCGAGCGCATCGAGCAGTGCGAAATAACGCTCACCGAGCGCGGCAGCGCGCTGCGGCTGGGCGCGGCGGGCGACAGCGAAATAGTCCGCGTCGAGGTACAGCAGCGCGTTTCCGGCATCCAGGCTGCGCTGCGGATCTGCCAGCAGCGCAGCCAGCTCCGCCATCAGGCCGGCAAGCCTTGCACTGGGCGCCGCGCCCTGCTCGATCGCGGCGCGCTCGCTGCTGGCAAGCAGATCTGCGGCCGTGACCATCAGGCGGTCACGCTCAACGCGCGACTCGACCGGACAGCGCGTCGCGGCCAGCTGCAGCGCGGCCGCGAGCGCCGGCGGATCTGCGCTGCCGGCGGACCAGTCATTCCAGGCGAGGCGACGGCAATCTGTCGCTGCCAGACGTGCTGCCGCCTCGCCTCCCAGGGCGGCCAGAAGCTCGTCGACCGGTTGCGCATTGTCGAGCGCCAGGTCGAGCACATCCGCGTAGCTGGCCAGGTCGCTGCCGCCGGAGATGCGCGCCAGCTCGGTGCGATCGGCCTTCAACACCACCACGGATGGATAGCCCAGTACGCCAAACTGATCGGCAATGCGTTGTGCCCCCGGGGCGTCGCCATCAAGATATACGGGCACGAACTGGCGCAGTGCCTGCTGGAAGTCGGGGCGCGGGAAGACATGCGCCTTGAGGTCATAGCAGGGTGGGCACCACTGTGCGCCCCAGTAGAGAAACACCAACCGTCCCTGTTGCCGGGCGCTGGCGAAGGCGGCATCGACGTCGCCATCGAACCATTCGATGCCTTCGACCTGCGCAACAGAGGACGCGGCGCCCTGCTCGTCAGGGCTGGCCGTCGTGACCGCTTCGCCGGAGGGCCGGCAACCCGCCAGCGCTGCCGTGAAGGCGAGAAAGAGTGCGCATAGCCTGTACAACGCGAGCCTCGCGATGAACCGTCGGTTCAACCCAGCCTACTCCTGCGCCGCAGCG
>DATKBK010000090.1:0-20929 GCA_035514045.1 Steroidobacteraceae bacterium
GGCAACATGCTGGTGGCGCCGGTCACCATCGGCGCCAAGGCCACGACCGGGGCTGGCTCGACGATCACGCGCGAAGCACCTGCGGGCAAGCTGACGCTGGCCCGCGGGCGCCAGGTCACCGTCGACGGCTGGCAGCGGCCGGTCAAGAAACCATCTTCCTGAGGAGCGGCAAGCGCAATGTGTGGAATTGTCGGAGCAGTGGCCGGGCGTGACATCGTCCCCGTGCTGCTGGAGGGCCTGCGACGGCTGGAATACCGCGGCTACGATTCGGCCGGCGTGGCGATCATCGATGCCACGGGCAGCGTCACGCGCCGGCGCACGGTCGGCAAGGTGAAGATGCTGCAGGAAGCGCTGGACCGGGAGCCGGCCCCTGGTGCCATCGGCATCGCCCACACGCGCTGGGCCACGCATGGCGCACCCAGCGAACGCAATGCACATCCGCATATCTCGCGCGACGGCCTGGCCATCGTGCACAACGGCATCATCGAGAATCACGAGGCACTGCGCGCGGACCTGCAGGGTCGGGGCTACGCGTTCGAATCCGAGACCGACACCGAGGTGGTGGCGCACCGCATCCACTGGCACATGCAATCGCAGGGTGACCTGCTCGCGGCGGTGCGCGCCACAGTGGCGGAACTTGCCGGAGCCTATGCGCTGGTGGTTCTGGACCAGCATGCCCCCGACCGGCTGGTGCTGGCGCGCATGGGCTGTCCGGTGGTGATCGGGCTGGGCGAACAGGAAAACTTCGTCGCCTCCGACGTTGCAGCGCTGCTGCCGGTCACGCGCCGCTTCATGTTCCTGGAAGAGGGCGACATCGCCGAGGTGCGGCGCGAGGGCGTGCGGGTGCTGGATGCGGCTGGCCACAGCGTCGAGCGCGCGGTGAAGGTCAGCGAGCTGTCGGCAGATGCGGCCGAGAAGGGCCCCTATCCGCACTACATGCTCAAGGAGATCCACGAGCAGGCGCTGGCGGTGGCCAACACGCTGCAGGAGCGGGTGGTCAATGGTCGCCTGCTGGAGGCGGCCTTCGGGCCGCGCGCGGCGGAGATTTTTCCGCGCGTGGAGTACGTGCGCATTGCCGCCTGCGGCACCAGCTACCACGCCGGCATGGTGGCGCAGTATTTCATCGAGCAGATCTGCCGGATTCCCTGCCGGGTCGAGATCGCCAGCGAGTACCGCTATCGCAACGCCGTGGTGCCGAAGAATGCGCTGTTCGTGAGCGTCTCGCAGTCGGGCGAAACGGCCGACACGCTGGCGGCGCTGCGGATCGCGAAGCAGAGCGGCTATCTGGCGGCGCTTGCCATCTGCAATTCGCCGGAGAGTTCGCTGGTGCGCGAGTCTGACCTGGTGATGCTCACGCGCGCCGGTCCCGAGATCGGCGTTGCCTCCACCAAGGCCTTCACCACCCAGATCGCGGCGCTGTCGCTGCTGGTGATCGCGCTGGCGAAGTCGCATGGTACCGATGCCACGCGCGAGCGTGGCCTGGTGGAGCGGCTGGTGGAGCTGCCCGGACTGATCGACAAGACGCTGGCGCTGGATCCAGTCATCCGCGAGCTGGCGGCGCGGTTCGCGGCCAAGCATCACGCGCTGTTCCTGGGTCGTGGCGCGCTGCACCCGATCGCAATGGAAGGCGCGCTGAAGCTCAAGGAGATCTCGTACATCCATGCCGAGGCCTACGCGGCTGGCGAGCTCAAGCATGGCCCGCTGGCACTGGTCGATGCCGACATGCCGGTGGTGGCGGTGGCGCCGAACAACGACCTGCTGGAGAAGCTCAAGTCGAACCTGATGGAAGTGCGCGCACGTGGCGGCGAACTGTATGTGTTTGCTGATCCGGAGTCAGGCATGGAGCCCAGTGAGGGTGTGCATGTGATCCACATGCCGCGCCGTGTAAGTTACTTCCAGGCGCCGGTGATCTACACCCTGCCGTTGCAGCTGCTGGCCTATCACGTGGCCATCCTGCGCGGCACGGATGTGGACCAGCCGCGGAATCTGGCGAAGAGCGTGACGGTCGAGTAGCGCCGGAGCGGCCCCGTCTGACCTGACCGCAACCCGAGGAATGTACCGATGACCCGTCGCAATACCATCGTCGTCGTGACCGCCCTGGCCGCCATCGCGGTGCTGGCGGTGATCGCCATCCGCCAGCTGGGCAGCACCGGGCCGGCGGTGTCCACCGCGGCGCCAGCACAGGCAGCGAGCAGCGCCGAGCGGGCCGCCATGCTGGTGCGATGGCATTCGCCGGTGATCGGGCCGGCCACCGCGCCGGTCACCATCGTCGAGTTCCTCGATCCGGCCTGCGAGGCATGCCGGGCGTTCTACCCCTACGTCAAGCAGATCCTGGCCGCAAATCCGCTCACCGTGCGCCTGGTGATCCGCTATGTGCCGTTTCACGGCGAGGTTTCGGTTGAAGGCGTGCACATTCTCGAGGCTGCGCGTGAGCAGGGATTGTTCGAACCCGTGCTGGAGGCCCTGCTCCAGGCGCAACCCGCCTGGGCCCGCCATGGCAATCCGGTGCCGGAGCTGGCCTGGGAAACCGCGCTGGGTGCCGGGCTCGACCTGGAGCGCGCGCGTACGCTGGTTGCTGGCGGCTCGGTGGACCGGCTGCTGGAACAGGAAGTTGCGGATGTGACGGCGCTGGATGTCGGGCGCACGCCAACTTTCTTCGTCAATGGCAGGCTGCTGCAGCAATCCGATCCGGATTCCCTGGCCCAACTGGTGCGCAGCGAGACCGCACGGCTGCCCCTGGCGCGGTGATGGGTTGGCGTGCCCGCTTGGCGGCGCGCACTGAGGCGAGGGATCAGGCCGGCTCGGCTGCCAGATCGTAGGTGCCAGCGGCGGTGATGCGCACACGCGCGAACTCCCCTGCCTGCAGGCTCTTCGCCTTCTTCACGTTGACCACGCCGTCGATCTCTGGTGCGTCGCCCGCACCGCGCGCGACGGCGGTGGAGCCGCTCACGCTGTCGACCAGCACGGTAACCTCGCGGCCGACTTTCGCGGCCATGCGCTGCCCGGAGATGGCCGCGGCTTTCTCCATGAAGCGGGCATGGCGTTCTGCCATTACTTCGGGGGCCACCGCGCCGGGCAGTTCGTTGGCGGTGGCGCCTTCGACCGGTGAGTACTTGAAGCAGCCGACCCGGTCGAGCTGCGCGGCATCCAGCCACTGCAGCAGCTCCTCGAACTCGGCATCCGTCTCGCCGGGAAAGCCCACGATGAAGGTGCTGCGCAGGGTGAGGTCGGGCACCAGCCTGCGCCAGTTGCGAATGCGCTCGAGCGTGTCCTCGGCGTGCGCGGGTCGCTTCATGCGCTTGAGCACCGCGGGGCTGCCATGCTGGAAGGGGATGTCGAGATAGGGCAACACCTTGCCTGCAGCCATCAGCGGCAGCACCGCATCGACATGGGGATAGGGGTAAACGTAGTGCATGCGCACCCACACACCCAGTTCGCCCAGTCCACGCGCCAGGTCGATGAAGCGCGTCTCGTATTCCCGGCCGCCGAAGATGACCGGCTGGTAGCGCAGGTCCACCCCGTAGGCGCTGGTGTCCTGGGAGATCACCAGCAGTTCCCTGACGCCGGCAGCAACCAGGCGCTCCGCCTCGGCCAGCACCGCATCGAGCGGGCGCGACACCAGCCGGCCGCGCAGCGCGGGGATGATGCAGAAGCTGCACTTGTTGTTGCAGCCTTCGGAAATCTTCAGGTACGCATAATGGCGCGGCGTGAGGCGGATGCCCTGCGGGGGCACCAGGTCGGTGAACGGATCGTGCGGCCGCGGCAGGTGCAGGTGCACGGCCTCAAGCACCTGCTCGGTGGCATGCGGGCCAGTGACCGCCAGTACCTTCGGGTGCCGGTCGAGGATGCGCTGCGGGTTTGCGCCGAGGCAGCCGGTGACCACCACCTTGCCGTTGGCGGCCAGGGCTTCACCGATGGCCTCGAGGGATTCATCGATGGCGCTGTCGATGAAGCCACAGGTGTTCACGACCACCAGATCCGAGGCCTCGTAGCTCGGTGAAATCTCGTAGCCGCGGATGCGCAATTGCGTCAGGATGCGCTCCGAATCGACCAGCGCCTTGGGGCAGCCAAGGCTGACGAATCCGACGCGAGGGGCAGGGGCGCTCATGGGCGCTATGGTAATGGAATGACAGAGCAGTTTGACCGCGCTTACTACCAGCGTTTCTACCGGGACCCGCGCACGGCGGTCACCAATCGCGCCGAGATGAATGCACGCGGACGGCTGATTGGCGCGATGGCCGACCACCTGGGGCTGCCGGTACGCAGCATCCTCGATGCCGGCTGCGGCGTAGGCCTGCTGCGCGCGCCCCTGAAGCGGGCGCTGCCGAAGGGCAGCTACACCGGACTTGAGGTCAGCGAATACCTCTGCCAGCGCTATGGCTGGATCCACGGCGGAATCCAGGATTTCACGCGCAAGGCGCAGTACGACGTGGTGATCTGCTATGACGTGCTGCAATACCTGGATGCGGCAGCTACGAAGCGCGCGCTGGCGAATCTTTCGCGCGTGTGCCGCGGACTGCTGTATTTCGGCGTGCTGACGCGCGAGGACTGGGAAGAAAACTGCGATCAGTCGCGTACCGATCCGGCCGTGAGCCTGCGCGGCGGCGCGTGGTATCGGCGCGAGCTGAGCAGGGAGTTCCTGCACCTGGGCGCCGGCTTCTGGCTGCGCCGCGACTGCGCGCTTACCGTGTGGGAGATGGATACCGCCCGAGGCAATGCATGAACCAACCCGCCCGCATCCCCGTCACCGTGCTTACCGGCTTTCTCGGCGCCGGCAAGACCACGCTGCTGAACCGCATCCTGTCGGAGCAGCACGGCAAACGCATCGCGGTAATCGAGAACGAGTTCGGCGAAGTGGGCGTGGATCATCAGCTGGTGATCGGTGCCGAAGAGGAAATCTTCGAGACCAGCAACGGCTGCATCTGCTGCACGGTGCGTGGTGACCTGATCCGCGTGCTGGGGCAACTGCTGAAGCGGCGCGAGCGCTTCGACCATATCCTCATCGAGACCACCGGCATGGCTGACCCCGGTCCGGTGGCGCAGACCTTCTTCATCGATGACGACCTGCGCGACCAGTTCACGGTTGATGCCATTGTCACGCTGGTGGATGCGCGGCATTTCGAACAGCACCTGGGCGAGCTCGAGGAGCCGGCGATCCAGGTGGGCTTCGCCGATGTGGTGATCCTCAACAAGACTGATCTGGTGGGCGAGGCTGACCTGGCGCGCATCGAGCAGAAGATCCGCGGCATCAACCGCAGCACGCAGATCCATCGGGCGGTCAATGCCCAGGTGCCCATCGACGTGGTGCTGGGGCTGGGGGCCTTCGATCTGGAGCGCGCGCTGGCCTTCGACAGCCAGTTCCTCGAGCCGCAGTATCCCTTCGAGTGGGCCGGCGCCTATCAGCTGGCAGCGGGCCGGCACATCCTGCGGGCGGCCGGGCCGCATGCGCATGGCGATGCGCACGGGCACGACCATGGGCATGTGGAAGCGCACCAGGATGAGCATGGACACGAGCACGATTCCGGGCACGGCCACGCACATGGACATGAACACGGCGCGCTGAAAGTCGCGCTGCTGCCGATGGCAGGCGCGGGCCCTGAGGCACTGGCCGCGCAGATCGAGCCGGCGGTGCGCGCGTTTGCCGAGCAGCCGCACCCGCTGGAGAGCGGCGGGCACATGCAGCCCGCCAAGGCGCCCTTCGCGCTCGAGATGCAGTGCATGGGCGGGCAGTGGTGCATCGACATCGACCAGCCCGGCTCCTATGCGCTGTTCATCGAGCACGCGCCCGCGGAATTTGGCCTGGCAATGCCAGCGGCGCCGACGGCACAGCGGGCCTTCGCCTCGCATCACCACGATGCCGAGATCGGCTCCATCGGCATCGAGGAGCCGCGCGCGCTCGATGCGCGCAAGGTCAACGACTGGCTGTCGTGGCTGCTGCAGGCCCATGGCGAGAACATCCTGCGCATGAAGGGTGTGCTGAACATCAAGGGTGATGATCGCCGCTATGTATTCCACGGCGTACACATGATGTTCGACGGCCGGCCCGAGCGCGCCTGGGGCAAAGCCTCGCGGGCCAGCCAGCTGGTTTTCATCGGCCGCAAGCTGGACCGCGAGGAGCTGCTCGCGGGATTCCTCGGCTGCGTGGCGTAACCTGGACCCGCGCGCCCGATGAGCAGGAACACCGCGACGCTGGTGGCCGGGGCGTCGGCGACGGTTGATGACTTTCCGGTCGCGCTGGCCTGGTCAGCGGATGGCCGGCAGCTGGCGGTGGGTGGCGGCGAAGGACGGCTGTATCTGGTGGATGCAGCCAGCGGCGCAGTGCGCCTGCTGGGCGAGCATGCGCCCGGCGTGCTGGCGCTGGCCTGGCAGCCGAAGGGCACGATGCTGGCCAGTGCCGGGCAGGATGGCGCCGTGTGTCTGCGCGACCTGCGTGACGAGGCAGCTGCGCCCCGCATCCTGCATCGCGCCGTGCGCTGGGCGGCTGGCCTGGGCTGGCGCGCCGACGGGCAGCAACTGGCCTTTGCGCGGGGCAGGGAAGTGCACATTCTCGACGCGGCGGGCCAGCTGGTGAAGGTGCTCACCGGTCACGACGCGGTGCTGTCGCAACTGGCCTGGCGCGGTCGCGATGCGCTCATCGCGGCCGGCAATGGCGCGCTATTCCTCGATCGCATCGATACCGGGGCGGTCGAGCGGTTCGTGCTCGAAGGCACGCCGCAGACCCTCGCGCTCTCACCCGACAACCGCATCGCAGCCAACGGCCTTGCCGACGGGACACTCAACTTCCGCTACCTCAACAACCGCAAGCGCTCCAGCATGAGCGGCTACGCGGGCAAGGTCGACTGCACTGCGTGGAGCGGCAACAGCCGCTATCTGGCCACCGCATCCACCGGCGCGAGCAGCGTTGTGGTGTGGGACTTCAGCGGCAAGGGCCCGGAAGGCAGTGAGCCGCTGCAACTCAATGCGCACGAGGAGCGCATTGAAGCGCTGCAATTTCAGCCCGGCGGCCAGCTGCTGGCCTCCGCCGGGCGCGACTGGCGTGTGGCGCTGTGGCGGCCGGGCCCCGGCAGCCGCGCCGCGCTGGATATTCAGCTGCTGGACGGACCGGCGGGCAGCGCCGGCTGGTCGCCGGACGGACGCTGCCTGGCGGTGACCCAGCCGGCCGGCAGGGTGCGCTTCTTCTCGGTCAGCCCCTCGTAGACGGCCAGCTGCTGGCGCAGCGCGCTGCCCCAGGAATATCTGGCGTCGACGCGAGCGCGCGCTGCTTGCCCCAATGCTTCCAGATCGCGGTCGTACAGCTCCCGCACGGCGTGGGCCAGCAGTTCGCCGCTGGCCTGCGCGGCGGTCAGACCTACTGATTCATCCACCAGCTCAGCCACCGCTGCGGCGCGCACGCCAACTACCGGCCGGCCGCAGGCCATGGCTTCGAGTACCACCAGGCCGAAGGTCTCGGCGGTGCCGGCATGCACCAGCGCGTCGGCGGAGGCCAGCGTGGTGGCCAGTTCGACGCTGTCGCGGTGGAAGGGGATGAGGGTGACATTGGGGGCAGGCCGCCGGTGCTCGCCGCCGCCGACCATCAGCAGGTGATAGCCATTGCCCAGCCGCGCAAAGGCATCGCGCAGCACATGGATGTTCTTCTCGGCCGAGAAGCGTCCGGCGTAGACCAGCAGGCGCACGTCATCCGTCAGCCCCAGCCGACGGCGCAGGTGCGTGCCGCGGCGCTGCGGATGAAACGCGATGGTGTCGACCCCCAGCGGCTGCAGCACCACATTGGTGAGGCCGAGCCCGCGCAGGAACTCGCACATGACCCTGCTCGGCGCGAACACCAGCTCGAAACGACCGTAGAGCCAGCGCAGGTAGCGCGCGGCACCGCGACCGATGGTGTTGCCGACGCGGATGCCGATCAGCCGCGGCAGGTGGGAATGGAAGAAGGCCACCGCCGGTATATGCCGCACGCGGGCCACGTCGAGCGCGCACCAGGCGGGATGAAAGGCATCGCCGGCTTCGATCAGGTCGGGCGCCAGCTCGTGCAGCATGCGCTTCCAGCGGCGGGGCGAAAGCGGCAGGCGGTAGTTGAAGGTGCCGGGAACGATGGCGCCGGCAACGGTGCTCAGGTCACCGCGGTGCAGGCGGGTGGCATCGCCCGGCACCAGCAGCGAATGCGTGAGCTGCGGTTGCCGCAGATACCAGGCGTGTTTGGCATTGAGATAGCGCCGCACGCCGCCGCTGGTAGGAGAATAGAACAGCGTTGTGTCGACCAGATGCATGCGCCCCCCACCAAAGTGGTTGGTGCATTGCACCCGGCAGGGTCATGCTTTGTCAAGCAAGGGCGCGGCCCGCCAGTGCGGGCGTGAGCTGATGGCAGTTGTCAGCGCAGGCCTGCAACGGACTGCGTGCGTGTCCTACCGGGAAAGCGCAGCTGCGCTGGATTCTTCCTGCTGTTCCTGCGGCAGGTCGATCACGAACTCGGTGTACTGGTCGGGCCTGGCAGCCACCGCGATCTGGCCGCCGAGGCGCGCCACCGCCTTGCGCAGGAACGTCAGGCCAAGGCCGCGACCGCGGCCGTCGTCGCGCACCACCATGCGCAGCTGCCCCTTGCCCGGATGCTCGAACTTCACCAGCACTTTGCCGGCCGCGGGCTTCTGCGCGGCAAGCCGTTCCTCGGGGGTCTCGATACCGTGCTCCACCGCGTTGCGCAGCATGTGCTGCAGCAGCTCATCGATGCCGGCGCGCAGGTGTCTGGGCACATGGGCGGCGCCTTCCATCTCCAGATTCACCAGCACGCCGATGGCCTCGCCGCGATGGCGCAGGAAGCTCGACCAGCGTCGTTCGGTGGCGAAGGTCCAGTCCGGCTGGCGCCCGGCGCGTGCGGCAGGTTGCGCGGCCGCGGGCTCCACATGACGCTGCTCCTCGATCCGCCACAGCATGCCGGCGCTGCCGGCAATGCGATCCACCAGCGTGGCCAGCGGCAGCAGGGCATCGCCGGTGAGTTCGTCGCGTTCGAGCAACGCGGTGAGCCGGTTGAGCAGCGCCTGGCAGGAGTCCTGCACCGGCACCAGGTTCAGGGCTTCGGCCTCCTGGCCGAGCTGGGCCACCGCTGCATGCAGTCGCGCGAGCTTGTCGTGCAGCGCCTCTGCATCGCGCGCCGGAGTGCGCAGCGTGGCGCGGATGGCGCTGACGGAGGTGAGCGCCGAGCCGAGGAACATGCGCAGGCCCTGCGGCGGTGCGCGCAGCGCTGCCATCGCCGCGTCGAGCGCGCTCTGGGTCTCGCTCAGGCTGTGCTGCACGTCGGTGAGCGCAGTGACGTCGCGCAGCACCAGCCGCAGCCCGGCCTCTGCCGCGCCAGCGCGGCGGTGCAGGCTCAACGCCACGTGGCGCTCCGGTGCGCCGCCGCGGGGCGCATGCAGCGCCGCCACGCCCAGGTACAGCCCGGCCTGCCCGGCGGTGCGCTGGCCTTCGCTAATCTGCTGCAGCAGGTCGCGGGCGCGCGCCGGCACGATCAGTTCGCCGAACAATCCGCGCAGCGTCGCGGGCCGCTCGTGCCCGGCGCCCAGCGCCGGCTCACGCCATTCGTCGAGCAGCAGGGGATTGTGCACGCCGACCAGATTCAGCTGCGCATCGAGGTCGCACACCACCGTCCTGCCCAGCGTGAGCAGGATTGAGAGCAGCGCGCCGTCGGCCTGCTCATCCATGGTGATGTGGATCCGGCATCAGGCGGCCAGCTGCTTTCGCACCAGCGCCAGAAGCGCCGGTGCGTCGACGATGCGGTCGTCGCGATCCTTGGCCATCAGGCCCTCGAGCAGGACCTGGTGATGCGCCAGCTGCGGCGGCAGCTCGGGCAGCGCCGCGGTGACATGCTGCTGCAGCACCTCGATGGCGCTGGCGCCCAGGTAGGGTTTGGAACCGGTCAGCATCTCGAAGAAGATCACGCCGAGGCTGTACAGGTCGCTGCGCGCATCGAGGTCGAGTCCCTGTGCCTGCTCGGGGCTCATGTAATAGGGTGAGCCGCGCAGCACGCCGGCGCGGGTGCTGCCGGTGGTGGAGCCGAGATTGCGGGCGAGACCGAAATCGATCAGCACCACCTGCCCATCCTCGCGCAGCATGATGTTGGGCGGCTTGAGGTCGCGGTGCAGGACGCCTTGCTCGTGCACTGCCGCGAGCGCCTCGGCGATGCGCGTCAGGTAGTCCAGCGCCTCCTGCTCGGAGACCGGATTCTGCAGGCGCGCCTTCAGGTCGCCGCAGGGGAAGTACTCCATGGCGATGAACTCGCGGCCGTCATTGACGCCATAGTCATAGATGTCCACCACGCCGGGGTGGCGCAGCACGCCGACGGTCTCGTACTCGCGCGCGAACTGCGGGGCCTCGTCTTCGGCGATCTGGCTCACCTTGAGTGCGACGTTGCGGTTCAGCGCGACGCTATGCGCCAGATAGACCGTGGCGCGTACCGATTCGCCCAGCGTGTCGAGCAGCACATAGCGGGGGATCAGATCGCGGGGTGCCTTCAGCGGCGCCGGCAGCGCCACCTGCGGCGCGGCGCGCACCCGTTCGCTGTGCCGGCGCCGGCGGCGTGTGTTGCGCGCAGCGGCAATGGCGCTGCCGAGCAGGTCGGCGTCGATCGCGCGGCGCGGCAGGTAGTCAGCGGCACCGTGGCGCATGGCGGCCACCGCCGACAGTTCATCGCCATTCTGGGCCACCACCACCAGCGGCGGCATGCCGGGGATCCCCAGCACGCGATCGATCCATTCGAAGCTTGCGGCCTGGGTGTCGGGCGAGAAATCGAGCACCGCCATCAGTACATCGATACCAGCGGCGCAGGTGGTGGCCAGGCGCCGCTCGAATGCGTTGGCATCCTCCAGCTCGGTCTGGTGGTTGGCACCGAGGGATTCGATACGATGCTGCAGCCAGCGGCCAAGCTGGCCATCGTCAGCAATTACCAGCAGGCGCAGGGGGCGTGATGCGGCCATCTTTCGGTCAATCCTGCGCGGAGAAACGCATGCGCAGGCGGGCCCGCTGCTCCACCGGCTGACCATCGTGCAGCACCGGCGCGTAGCGGTAACGCTTCAGTGCCGCCAGGGCGACGGAGTCGAAGGTGCGGCGCGGTTCGGACGCGGTCACGATCACATCCTTGACGCTGCCCTCCGTGGTGACGGTGAACTCCAGTTCCACCCAGCCGGAAATCCCCTGCTGCGCGGCCACCAGGGGAAACTCCGGTTCAGCCCGGCGCAGCGTCTGCAGCCGCGCGGAGGACACGACGCCGGTGCCGTCGAGCCCGCCCGCCGATGCCGGTGTGGCAGGGCCAGTGTTCGGACCGACTCCCGCAGGGGCAGGAGCTGCGACCGGCGCGGCATCGGGCGTCAATGCAGCGGTGGATGTCGCAGCCGCCACTGGTGCTGGCACAGACTCAGATGCGGGCACCGGCCCGGCGACGGCCGCGGCATCGACCCGGCGGCGCATGATGTCCAGGCCCGAAGCGCTGCTGTTGATCGAGCCGGCCGCATCGACCAGGCGACCGGCAGTGGCGATCCGGCCGGCAGTCAGTTCGCTGTCGGCGGCGGTAAGCAGTGCTCCCACCAGTGCGTCGCGGCTGCCGCGGACCATTGGATCGCCGCCGCCCATGGTCTGGGCCTTGCGGAAGCGAGACACTGCGCTGTCGGTGGCCGGTTCGAGCAGCGCGCCAGCGGCAATGCGTTCATCCACCGCCGCCACTGCGGCGCGGATCTGTGCCCGCTGCGCCTCCAGCGCCTGCTGCTGCGTGGTGTCTGCGTCCAGGCGCGCCAGCTCGCGTTCGATCTGCGTGTAGAGAAAGGCCAGGTGCGAACTGTCGGGCACGATCAGGCGCAGCAGTTCGGCCGTGACACGTGCTTGCTCCAGCTCGCCAGCCAGCAGCGCCTGCTCGGCGCCGGCCAGCGCGGCCTCGATGGTGCGCTCGAAGCCATCGGCGGCGGCAGCGCTGCCGGCATCCAGTCGCAGCGCTGCGCGATACAGTTCGGCGGCACTGCTGCCGTCGGCGGCAATCAGTCTGCCGGCCGCGAATGCAGCTTCGGCGCGCGCCAGCACCGCAGCGGTGCCCGGCGCGACTGCCGGATCCTGGATTGTGGCCACGCCGGACGGCGCGGCAGTCGCGTCATCCTCGCGCAGCAGCAACCACGCGCCAACGGCCAGGATTGCCACCGCGAGGCCGCCCGCGAGCATGGGCAGCTGCGCGGCGGCACCGCCTGGCGGTCGGGTCGAGCCGGCGCCCACGGGGGCATCTGGGAACCGGTCAACGGCGCGGCGCTCGGGCCGCTGCAGTGCCGCGGCTTCGAGAAATACCTTCAGCCGCTGGGGCGAGGCCGGCTTCTGCACGAAGCGGAAAACTTTCTGTTCCGCGATGCGGCTGGCCAGCATGGCCTGCTCGGCGACATAGCCGGCCACCATCAGGCGCAGGTCGGGAAACTGGCTCTTCACCGCATCGACTGCCGCATCGGCCGGCACAGCAAGAGCCTGCGCGTCGAGCAGTGCCACGGCGGTGGCATGCTGCATGAGTTCATCCGCCAGGCCGCGCAGATCCTCGACCAGGTGGATGGACAGATTCGGGCCCGCCAGCTCCTGCAGGGCCTGCGCCAGCGCCGGATCACGGGTCAGCGCGATCAGATGCCGGCCCGCTGCCACCCTGCGCTTCGGGAGTGCGGTATGCGCACGCTCGGCGTGATTGTTGGGGCTAGCTGTCAAGACCGTCTCCAGCGCGTATAAATGCCCACGCGGGGCGTACCTGCCCCAATGGTGCATTTCGGACTTTACGGCGCGCCGCGGCGGGTACAACCTGTGTGGCAGGCCGCTTTCCTGTTCTGTGAATCCGGTCGCCAAGCGGTGGGTTCCGTGTGAGGTCTGGGTCCATGAGAAACGTGAAGTCGGTCACATTCGCGCTGCTGCTGGGGGCCTGCCTCTGGCTGGCTGCAAGTCCGTCGCTGCAGGCCGCGGGTGGTGTGGCGCAGCAGCGTGTGGCGGAAGAATTCCTCACTGCGCTGGCGCGCGGCGATGCACAGGCGCTGTCGATGTCGATCCTCGAGGACGAACTGGTGGCGCTGCGCAAAGGGCTGCTCGACCAGATGAAGCTGGAGGCCGATCGCGACGACAGCCTCACGCGCCAGCGGCTGTTCGGCGACGGCATGCAGCTGGCGGATATTGAACGGCTCACGCCGCAGAATTTCTTCGTGGCATTGTCGCAGCGATTGCGCTTCAGTGGACGCGAGTTCCGCAAGGTGGACTGGCTCGAGGTGGTAAAGGATCGCGGTGGCATGGTGCACCTGGTCGGCCGGCTGGTGCCGCGCGAAGACATGGGCGAGGTGCGCGTACCCGTGCTGGTATCCCTGGTGCCCTGGGGCAAGGACTGGAAGGCGGCGCTGCCGCTGGACCTGCAGGCGCAGATCGATGACCTGCGCACCGGCCGCACGCGCGCCGCCCGGCCCGTCACGGCAGTGGCCGCCACGCCCACGACCGGCACTGGCAGCAGCGCGACACCACCGGCCAATGCGACACCGCAGCCGATCCTGGAACTGTTTGACAAGGCGCTGGAGAATCTCGCGGCCAAGCGCTGCGAGGCCTACTACGACAAGCAGATGAGCCCGAATTTCCGCCGCACCACAGGTTCGCGTGCGCTGCGCACGCTCATCAACGCCTGCGAGAGTCGCGACACGCTGCGCGAGCAGTACATGACAGCGATCCGGCTGGCGCGCGAGCGCGAGCCGCGCTTCGAGTATGCGGGGACGCGCGCCGTGTTCGACCTCGCCGGCACCGGCCTGCCATACAGCCGCTGGATCGTCGAGCAGGTGAACGAGCGCTGGTATATCGCCGAATAAGCGCAGCGCCTGGCTTCAGTCGCCGGCATTGAGCCGAAAGCGACGTCCGCCGGCTTCGAGCACCACGCCCTGCGCAGTGATGCGCTCCAGCTTCACGCCGTGCGGCGTGTATTCGCCTTCGCGCAGGCGTTGCCCATTCAGCAGCACCGATCGGCTGGCCGGCGCCAGATCGTAGATGTGGAGGTTCAGCTGCAATTGGGGCAGCGGCACACCGGCGGCCAGCAGCTCTGCCAGGGCGGGCAGGGTTTCTTCGTCTGATGCAGCGGCCGGAGGAAAGCCAGCACCCGCGGTCACCTGCGGCGCAATGCGCGGGGCCGCAGCTGGCGTTGGCAATGCCGCCGGCGGTGGTGGCAGTGGAGTGACTGGTGCCGCTGCTGCCGGCAGCGGCGAGACCGGGTCGGCGTCAGCGGTGACAGGTGGTGCAGCGGGCGCCGTGCCTGCGCCCGCGACGACAGCTTGCTGCGGTGGTGCGCGCAGCAACAGCCACGCCAGCAGGCCCAGGTTCACCAGCAGTACCGCGCCCAGCGCCCAGACCCATCCGGGCAATCCGCGCCGTGGCGGTGCGATGCGCGCGTCCATCAGCACCGGTGCGACGCGGCGGTTGCGCTCGGATTCGGCCTTCTTCAATGCGTCGAGAATGAACGACATTGCGATGCCCTTCAGTGCAACGCCGGAGGCGGTGTTGTCAGCAGCGGCGTGCCGGCGCCGGCGACGGCGGCGTCGAGCATGGCCTGCGTGCGCACGCCGGCGATGCCATCCACGGCCAGGCCGTTGGCCACCTGGAAGCGCGTCACCAGCTGCTGCAGCGGTTCATCGAAGTATTCGGGCAGGGGCGCCGCGTCAGCGGTCAGACCGGCCCAGGCATTGAGCCGCGTCCGCAGATTCAGTACGGGCTCGCCCCACATGCCGAGGCTCAGGTTGCGCGTGTCGAGCTGGGGCGGCTTCCACAGCAGCTGAAAGGCGCCGCCCCAACGCAGCTGGATCTCCGCCAGCGTGATCTCATGGGCGGCGCCGCCAATGTCCAGCTGCGCGCGATCCGCATCCAGCAGCTGCGTGAGCACAACCTCGTGCAAACCGCCGCTGGTGTCGAACAGCGGGAGGATGGCCGGCCGGTTGTAGCTGCGCAGCGCTTCGAGGCCGCCGCCCTCTGCGAGGCATTCCAGTCCCTGGCGCAGCGCCTGCGCGCAGGGCGGCTCGACGCCGGCGGCATACTGCGCGCCCCACAGCCCGAGCAGGCTGGACCATGCGTCGTCACTGCCGGTGACCCCGGCAGACTGCAGCAGCAGGTCGGCGAGCGCAACCGGCGCGGCAGGCGCTGGAACTTCTGGCAGCGGCTCGGGCACCGGCTCAGCTGCGGGCGCGGCGATGGCCGCGGGTTGCGGTGGACTCGTCGCCGCATGCCGTGGCCATGCATACCAGGTGCCGGCACCCAGCACGGCTGCGGCGGCAAGGCCGGCGGCCCATGGCAGCCAGGCGGGCCGCACGGGACGGCCGAAGACTTCGCCGGCGGCGAGGCGCACCAGTGACGCGCCCTGCACATGCCGGTCCGCGGTGAAGCCGCCCAGCAGGGCCCGGTCACTGATGATGTTGATCAGGCGTGGAATGCCGCCGCTGACGCGATAGAGCTCCGCCAGTGCGCGACTGGTGAAGATTTCCTGCGTGGCGCCGGCAATGCGCAACCGGTGCTTCACATAGGCGGCGGTTTCCTCACGCGACAACGGCTTGAGGTGGTAGCGGCCGGTGATGCGCTGCGCGAGCTGGCGCAGGTCGTTGCGCGCCAGCATCTCGCGCAGCTCCGGCTGGCCGATCAGGATGATCTGCAACAGTTTCTGGGTCTCGGTCTCGAGATTGGTGAGCAGCCGAACCCGTTCCAGCAATTCGGGCGTAAGGTTCTGCGCCTCGTCGACCATCAGCACCACGCGCCGCCCGACGGCATGCGCCAGCAGCAGGTGCTGGTTCAGCAGCCCGGTCATTTCCTTCATGCTGCCGCGGGCGGCTTCGGGCACGGTGATGCGCAGTTCCTCGCAGATGGTCTGCATGAACTCGGTCTCGGTCATGCGCGGATTGAGGATCAGCGCGATCTCGGCATGGTCGGGCCGCCGCGCCAGCAGCGAGCGGATCATGGTGGTCTTGCCGGTGCCGACCTCGCCGGTGAGCTGCACGAAGCCGCCCGCTTCGGTGACGCCATACAGCAGGTGCGCCAGCGCCTCGGCATGGTGGCCGCCGAGGAAGAGATAGCGCGGATCGGGCGTGATCGAGAAGGGTTTCTCGGCCAGGCCGTAGAAGGGCAGGTACATGCAAGGCCCGGGGCAGCTGTTAGTCGGTTGGCCGGTATTGCGGCTGCCCCGCCGGCAATTCTTCGGGCGCGAAATCATCCACGTTGATGATCCGCATGATCTTCGCATCATAGTCGAGCAGCAGGGCGGCTTCCGCTGCGGTGAGGATCTCCAGCGCCGCCGCTTCGGTGATCTGCCCCGGCATGTCCAGCGCCTTGACTCGGCCGGTCTTCACGCCTTCGACGCGCAGCTTGCGCTCCACCGGCTCGGCCTTTATGGCCAGTTGCAGCGCCTCGTGCAGCAGGCCCAGCGGATTGCCGGCGACATTGGTGCGGTAGGCGTGGCGGCAAAGCCGGTCGCGCGCCGGGCCGGGGTCCATGGCCAGCGCGGCCAGCTGCGCCCCCAGGCGGTCGCTGGGCGCGAAGTAGGTGCGTCCGCGCGGAAAGACCAGCATGCGCATCAGCCCCGCGAGCAGGCGATTGGGAAAGTTGCGCAGGAAGCCATGCAGCTGCTCCTGGGCGCGATACAGCAGATCGCGGCAGGCCCATTCGACGATGGGTTCGTCCTCGCGCGGCGCGCCATTGTCGTGATGCTGCTTCAGCACCATCGAGGCCAGGTACAGATAGGAGAGCACATCACCCAGCCGCGCCGACAGGCTTTCCTTCTTCTTGAGGTAGCCGCCCAACGACAGCATCGCGACATCGGCGGCGAAGGCGAACGAGGCCGAAAAGCGCTCGATATGCTGGTAGTGGCGGCGCAGCGGTCCACTGCCCGGCGCGCTCTCGAAGCGTGCCAGCGTGAGGGCCATGACCACAGAGCGCACCGCATTGGAGAGGGTAAAGCCGATGTGCGCGAACAGCGCGCGATCGAAATCAACCACGCTGCGCTCGCCATCCGGGCTGCGCGCGGCCTGCATTTCCTTCAGCACGAAGGGATGACAGCGGATCGCGCCCTGGCCGAACACGATCAGGTTGCGGGTGAGGATGTTGGCGCCCTCGACCGTGATGCCGATGGGCGCGGCCTGCCAGCCGCGGCCGAGGTAGTTCTTCGGCCCCAGCATCACGCCCTTGCCACCATGCACGTCCATGGCGTCGGCGGCGATCACGCGGCTGAGCTCGGTGAGGTGCAGCTTGAGGATGGCGGAGGGCACGGCGGGCTGTTCGCCGGCATCGATGGCACCGGTGGTCACGCTGCGGGCCGCATCGATGATGTAGGTGTTGCCAACGATGCGCGCGATGACCTGCTCCACGCCTTCGAACTTGCCCACCGACAGGCCGAACTGTTTGCGGATGCGGGCATAGGCGCCCGTGGTCCAGGTGGCCGACATCGCCCCGCCGGTGGCATTGGCGGGCAGAGAGATGCAGCGGCCCACGGACAACTGTTCGACCAGCATGCGCCAGCCGCGACCGGCAAGCTTGGGGCCGCCGATGATGGCATCCACCGGTACAAACACGTTCTCGCCCTGGATGGGCCCGTTCTGGAACGGCGTGTTGAGCGGAAAATGCCGGCGGCCGATGCGGATGCCGGGAGTGTCGCGCGGAATCAGCGCGCAGGTGATGCCGATGTCCTCGACCTCGCCCAATAGATGCTCGGGGTCGAACAGGCGGAAGGCCAGGCCAATCACCGTAGCCACGGGTGCCAGCGTGATGTAGCGCTTGGAGAAGTCGAGGCGGATGCCGATGACCTGCTGGCCCTGCCAGCTGCCGCGACAGACCACGCCGGTGTCGGTGATGGAGGCCGCATCCGAGCCGGCCACCGAGCTGGTCAGCCCGAAGCAGGGGATCTCCTCGCCGCGCGCCAGGCGCGGCAGGTAGTGCTGCTTCTGCTCCTCGGTGCCGTAATGCACCAGCAGCTCGCCGGGGCCCAGCGAGTTCGGCACCATGACAGTGACGCCCAGCGTGATGCTGCGGCTGGAGAGCTTGGTGAGGATGGAAGACTGTGCATAGCGGCCAAACCCGAGGCCACCGTACTGCTGCGGAATGATCATGGCCCAGAAGCGCTGCGTCTTGATGTAGTCCCAGGCCGCGGGCGGCAGGTCGGCGCGGACATGCGTGACATCGAAGTCCTCGACCATCGCGCAGAGCGCTTCGACCGGGCCATCGAGGAACGCCTGTTCTTCGGCCGTGAGGCGCGCCGGCGGCGTGTTGAGCAATTTGTCCCAGTCCGGCTTGCCGGTGAACAGCTCCGCGTCCCACCACACGCCACCGGCTTCCAGCGCATCGCGTTCGGTGGCCGACATGGTGGGTAACATGCGCAGGTAGGTCTTCAGGAAGGGACGCGAGATCAGTGCGCGGCGCAGCGGGCGCAGGTTGAACAGCCACAGCACCGCCAGCAGCAGCAGCAGGAAGCCCTGCCACCACAGCGGCGCGGCGGCGAAGATTGCATACGCACCGAACAGCAACGTGAACGTGAGGGAGAAGGCCCACAGGGGCAGCCGCTGGTAGGCCAGCACGAGTACGGCACCAATGAGCAGCAGCGTGATCAGCGCGCCGACCTGGGCAAATGCGACGATGGCGGCCGTGGCAGCGAGTAGCAGCAGCAGGAAGAGGATCATCACCCCACTATAAGCGCGCTGCCGTGGCGCCGAAACCGTTGTAAGGTAGTCGGCATGAAAACGCTGCGAATCACGGCATTTGGGGTGCTGGCCAGTGTGCTCGCAGGGGTGGCGTCGGGCGGCGAATCCGCACCGACGTCCGAGGCCAGGAGCTCCCGTTATACCTTCTCGTGGCCGGTGGGGCCGGATGCTCCGGCGCCACGAGGAGGTAGCACCCGTGGCGCGCCCATCCAGCTGGCTGCTGCGCCGTCGGCCGAGTGGCGGGCGCTGCAGGCGCCTGGCCTGTCGGCGCAGGAGCGCGACCGGCGCGCCATCCTCGCCATGGCGGGCAGCTTTCGGGTGACGTTTGATTTTCTCGAGGTGGCGAACTTCGCCGGCGATGGCGCGCAGCCGCGGCCCTATCAATCCTGGGGCACCGAGAAGGTCTACGTCGATCGCAACGCGCCGGATTTCGTCAGCCTGGTGCATGTGCTCGAGATGCGCGTGGTGGGCGCAGACGGTGCGATCAGCGAACCGATGGTGACCAAGCACTGGCGGCAGGACTGGCGCTTCGAGCCGGCGTTCGTGATCGAGCACGAGGATGGCAGCCGGTGGCTGCGGCGTGACCTGTCGGCGGCCGAGCGGCGCGGCCTGTGGTCGCAGACTGTGTACCAGGTGGATGAATCACCGCGCTACGGGAGCCTTGGCAGGTGGGAGCACAACGCCAGCTTCTCGACCTGGCTGAGCGGCGAGACAGCGCGGCCGCTGCCGCGGCGCGAGTGGTCAGTGCGCCAGGACTACCAGTTTCTGTACGGCACCAACCGCCACACCATCGGGCCGCATGGCTGGCTGCATGAAGAGAACAATCTGAAGCGCACGGTGGGTGCGGCGCCGTTGCCGTATGTGGGTCGCGAATATGGCGTGGCGCGCTATGAACTGCTGCAAGGCGCAGACTTCGCGGCGGCGGATGAGTACTACAAGGCCACGCGTGCCTACTGGGATGCGGTGCTGGAGGTATGGGCGCAGATCTGGACCGAGCAGCGTGAGGTCAGCGTCACCGCCAACAGTGATCAGTCGGGCGCATTTGCCGGATTGTTTGAACTGGCGGAGGAGTTTGCGGCGGGGCGGTTAACGGCGGAAGCTGCCAAGCCGAGGATCCGGGCTGCGCTGGCGGCGCAGGGTGTGGGGCTGTAGCAAAGCAGCGCCGCGGCGAACTACTTCTTCTTCGGAGGATACTTCGCCATCAGCTTGCCGGCGTCGCCCGAAAGCTTGCGCGAAAGTGCCGGCCCGCTCTGCTCGCGATTGCTGACGGTGCCGCGCCACACCAGCACATTCGCGGCGTTGTAGAGGTCAATGACCAGCGTCCCTTCGGTGAACATCACCGGCCGGGGCGCTGTTCCCGGCACGACGAAACCCCGCTGCTGCCCCGGGATACCCGGAATGCGGGTGGGTCCCATCCGTTCAACTTCGCTGAAGTCGACATCGGTGAAGTGGAAGCTCACCCACAGGTCCGGGTTGCCAGCGGTTTCCTGCAGGCGTTTCTTCGCCAGCGTGGCGCGGATGCTGTCGTTCACGCGCTGCCGGAACAGGCGGTTGTCGATCTCGGGCTTGCGCGTGTTGATCTGGCCGTCGCGGAAGGCATAGGTCCGGAGTGCGCCGAAGTCGGTATTGGCGTCAAAGCTGATGTTGCCGCTGCCTGCGGCGGCGCAGAGGCCGCTGGTGAATGCGAGCAGCGTGGCGCCAATTGTGGCGAGGACGAATCTGCTCCTCATGGCTTCTTCTTCTGCCGCGGGTATTTCGCCAGCAGCTTCTTCGCGTAGCCGTCGAGTTTCTGCGCCAGCCGTGCGGCGTTGTTCTGCTTGTCGCGCAGCACGCCGCGCCACAGCAGCAGGCCGGTGGAAGGCTGCGTCAGGTCGATCACCAGCAGACCTTCGATGAAGGATTCGGTGACAGCGCCCACGCCGCGGCCGACCGGCGAGCCAGGGGCGCGCGCCTCGTCGATGGGCAGTGCGCGACCCCAAGGATTGACGTGGAAGCCCTGGCCGCTGAGCGTCCAGTCCACGGTCAGGTCGGCGCCGGAGTTGATCTCTTTCAGGCCCCTGGCGATGAGGGCGGCCCGGATCGCAGCTGTGGTGCGCTCGATGATCAGCGGGTTGCTGATCTCGGGGCGATCGAGGGTGACCGAGGTGCCGCCGATGGCGAAGGTCTTCAGGGTGGAGAAATCGAACTGGCGATCGAAGTCGACGATGTGGTCGGCGGCATGCAGTGCCTGCGAGAACAGGGAC
>DATKBK010000091.1:0-8112 GCA_035514045.1 Steroidobacteraceae bacterium
ATTGCTGCCCAGGTCACTGCCGTCGACGAACTTGAACGCGGCGGTCCAGTCATCGACGTCATAGGCAATGCCCAGCGACCAGTCCAGGTACTCGCCCTGGCCCGAGGTATTGCCCCACCTGTTGTTGTGGTACTCGGCACCGCTGTAGCCACCATGTACCAGGAAGCTGAAGCCATTGGCCACCGGCAGCGTGAGGTTGGTGTCGATGTAGAACGCGGTGTCGCCCGACCCGGCGAAATTCCACGAATACCAGCCCTTCAGGCTGAACGGGCCCTTGCTGATGCCGGCATAAACCTCGGGGAAGTTGTTCTCGCCGGCATTCGGGTAGCTGTAGTAAATGGCGCCGATGTCGTAGCCCAGAAATTCGTCCGGGTCACCGAAGACATAACCCAGGTACACGTCAATCTCGGTGCTGGGACGGGCGCCAAAAACCTCCCAGTCTTCACGGCCGAAGTTGACGTTACTGCCCCACACGCCCATGTACATGCCGGTATCGGCACCGTAGTTCAGGCCGAGCTGGAAGGCCGGTTCGCCCTGGGTCTGGGTAATGCCACGCCAGTCGTATTCGCTGGCGATTGTTGCCGTGGCGCTGATCTCGGCGGCGCCAGCAGCCCCCGCAACGGCCAGCAGGGCCCCTGCAACCGCAATTCGTGATTTCATCTGAATCGACTCCCCTATTTCCATGACTATTTGAATTGGTTCAATCCGGGGCACTGACGCCCTTTGCTAGGTCCCCGACGCATAGGCGTAACGGCTAGCCTAGCAGCAAGCGCCCGGGAGTAAAAGGATTCAGGTTAATACCCCGGCCATTGGTCTGTGCCCAACGTCCGTGGGCGTAGGCTTCGCGGGGCAGTTTTTCACGGCCGACCGTGCAATGCCAGCCAGTCGCCGCCGGCCTGGGCCAGAGCCGAGCGCGCCACCCAGTAGTCGCGCAACAGCCCGATGTGCTCACGCTGCGCATCGAGCATGGCCAGCCTTCCGTTCAGACGATCCAGCTCGCCCGGATTGCCCGCGCCCAGCGCGGCCGCGGCACGCTGATGCTCGGGCAGCACATCGCGATCGTAACGTTGCACCAGGCGGCGCATCGTCGCGACGGTGGCGCTGTTGCTGCGGATCTGTCGCCGGGCTTCGATCACCGCGACCTCCAGCTGCCGCATGGCACCGCGCAGTTCGGCGTCAGCGGCCAGCACAGCCTCCTGGCGCTGATCCCACAGCGGCAGCTCGACCGCGGCCGTGGGTCCGGTGAATGGCGTGCCACCCAGCGCCTTCTCCCTGAACACGCCGATCTCCAGCTGGTTGAGCCAGCGGAAGCGGCGCTGCGAGGACAATTGCCGCAGGCGCATTTCGATGGCTTTCTGTCCGGCCTGCAGATCCAGGCGCCCCGTGATGGCGGCCGCCTCGATTGCGGCTGCGTCGGGATCGGTACCAGGCAGCGGCGGCAGTTCGCCCGCAAGCTGCCAGTCGTCACGCCAGCCGGCAATGCCCAGCAGGGCTTCGAGGTTGGCGCGCTCGTCGGCGGCATCCATCCGCACGCGATCGAGGTTCGCTTCGAAGCCATGCAGATCACGGCGCGAGGCAGCAACGTCCGCCTCCTCCGCCTCGCCATTGGCCGCCATCACCGCCAGATTGTCGAGCGCGGTGCGGAACACATTGACACTCTGCTCGTGCAGCCCGACCAGCCGCTGCGCCGCGGCGTAGCGGTACCAGCCTTCGGCCACCCGCGCCGCATGATCGCTCGCCCGCTGCGCGACCTCGTAGCGCACCCGCTCCAGGTTATGGGTGGCCTGGGCGCGGCGGTCGGGGATGGTCAGCAGCGAGATGAGGTTCTGCAGGATGCCGACGCTGAGGGTGCTGTCCGGGTAGAACGGGGCGAGCTCGCCGCCTGGTTCACGCGAGCCGATCACCACCACCGGATTGGCGGGGCGGGTCGCACCCACCAGTTCGGCGCGCGAGATTTCCAGCTGTTCGAAGTCCAGCTGCAGCGTGGGGCTGGCGAGGAAGGCCACGCCGATGGCCTCTTCAACGGTGAGTCCGCCGGCGAGCAACTCCGCGGCGCGCTCGCGCGCGGCACGGTCCGCTTGCTGGTCGCGCCGCCACGCAAGCGGTGCTGGCACCTTGCTGGCGACCAGGCTGGCGGCGGCGGCGTTGTCGCGCGGCGAGGGGACCGAGCAGCCACCAGCCAGCAGCAGCAGTCCCAGGCAAGGCCAGCAGCGATACCGAAGCATGGGCCGGCACTATATAGTGCCGCGACTTTCGAGGCCATGATCGCGACGCATGAGCAACCGCCCCCGCATCCTCCTCACCCGCCGCTGGACTGCCGCGGTCGAGACCCATCTGGCCACCAGTTACGAAGTGACGTGCAATGCGTCCGACGTGCCCATGACGCCGGATGCGCTGCGCGTGGCCATGCGCGAACACGACGCCCTGTGCCCCACGGTCACCGACCGCATCGATGCCGGCGTGCTCGGGGTGGAAGGCCGGCGCGTGCAGCTGATCGGCAACTTCGGCGTGGGCTACAACCATATCGACTTGGCCGCCGCGAAACAGCTGGGCATCCGTGTCTCCAACACGCCGGATGTGCTCACCGAGACCGCCGCGGACCTGGCCATCCTGCTGCTGCTGATGACCACCCGCCGCGCCGGCGAAGGCGAGCGCGAGCTGCGCGCCGGCCGCTGGACCGGCTGGCGGCCCACGCATCTGATGGGGCAGAGCCTGGATGGCAAGCTGCTTGGACTGGTCGGTTTTGGCCGCATTGCCCAGGCCACGGCGCGCAAGGCGCAGGCCGCCCTGGGCATGCGGATCGCCTACCACGGGCGGCGCCGGGCGGCACCCGAGGCCGAGCAGGCCACCGCTGCGCGCTTCGTTGCCTCACTGGATGAACTGCTGGCCGAGGCCGATGCAGTCTCGCTGCATTGTCCCGGCGGCGCCGAGACCTTCCACCTGATCGACGGGGCGCGACTGGCACGAATGAAGCCGGGCGCAGTGCTGATCAACACCGCGCGCGGCCCGGTGGTGGATGAGGCGGCGCTGGTGGCTGCGCTCACGGCGGGACGCATCGCCGCGGCCGGCCTCGATGTGTACGAGGAGGAACCGCGCGTGCACCCCGGGCTGCTGACCCTGGAAAACGCCGTACTGCTGCCGCACCTGGGCAGCGCCACGCTGGAAACGCGCAGCGCCATGGGCATGCGGGTGGCCGCCAACCTCGACGATTTCTTCGCCGGCCGGCCGCTGCGCGACCCCGTGGCCTGAAATCGCCGTGGCGGACTGGATCGACGCGTTCCTGTTGCGCGAGCACCTGCCGGGCACCTACCGGCGCACGATCGACACTGCGCTGGTGCCGCTGGCCGATGCCCTGGCGCGCCGCGTCCGCCTCGCCGACCATCTGCTGGTGGCAGGCCTGTGTGGGGCACAGGGCAGCGGCAAGTCCACCGCCGCCGCCGCGCTGGTGGAGCTGCTGGCGCGCGAGGACCTGCCGGCCGCGGCGCTTTCCATTGATGACTTCTACCTGCCGCGCGCCGAGCGGGTGCTGCTGGCGCATCGCGTGCATCCGCTGCTGGCCACGCGCGGCGTGCCAGGCACCCACGATGTTGAGCTGGCCCAGGCCACCATCGACTCCCTGGCCGGTGGCGAACCGGTGCTGCTGCCCGCCTTCGACAAGGCACGCGATGATCGCCGCCCGCGACGCGAGTGGCCCGCAGCCACCGGCCCGTTGCGGGTGGTGATCCTGGAAGGCTGGTGCGTGGGCGCGCAGCCGCAGACCGATGCGCAGCTGGCGGCGCCGGTCAATGCGCTGGAACGCGATGAGGACCCGCAAGGCACCTGGCGCGGTTACGTGAACGATCAGCTCGCCGGCCCGTACCGCGCGCTGTTCGACCGGCTGTCACCGCTGGTGCTGCTGCAGGCGCCGTCGTTCGAAGTGGTGCAGGGCTGGCGCGGCGAGCAGGAACACAAGCTGCGCGCCAGGGTGCTGCGCGAGGGTGGCAATACCAGTGGCCTGATGGACGATGCCGCCATCGCGCGCTTCATTGCCCACTACGAGCGGGTCACGCGGCACATCCTCGAGGAGATGCCCGCGCGGGCCGATCACCTCATCAGGCTGGCTTCGACGCGTGACGCACAATGGCTTCGCTGATGTACCGCCGCGCCTCGGCCGCATCGCCCCAGCCCAGCACCCTGACCCATTTGCCGCCTTCCAGATCCTTGTAGTGCTCGAAGAAATGCTGGATCTGCTGGCGAGTGATCTCCGGCAGGTCGGTGTATTCATGCACGTTCTCGTAGCGGCGCGACAGCCGCGGCACCGGTACCGCGACGATCTTCTCGTCGCCGCCGGCCTCGTCGCTCATCTTCAGCACGCCCACGGGACGCACCGCGACCACCGCGCCGGGCACCACGCCGCGCTGGTTGGCAATGATCACGTCGCAGGGATCGCCATCCTCCGACAGCGTGTGCGGGATGAAGCCATAGTTGCCGGGATAGCGCATGGCCGTATAGAGGAAGCGGTCCACCACCAGCGCGCCGGAGGGCTTGTGCATCTCGTACTTGATCGGCTCGCCGCCGACGGGCACCTCCACGACCACGTTGACTTCATGCGGGGGGTTGTGGCCGATCGGCAGGGCGTCGAGTTGCATGGGCGCTTTGGCTCCGTGGGGATCAAAAAGGAATCGCGGAGGGAATGACAGGGCGCGGGATTATCGCGCATCATGCCGCGCATGGTCCAAGCCAGGGACGAGGCCCCCGTCTACCGCCTCGAGGGCGTGCAGAAGCGTTACGGCGACGGTGAAGCAGCGGTGATGGCATTGCGTGGCGTCGACCTCACGGTGGCACGCGGCGAGCTCATCATCCTGCTGGGGCCATCCGGTTCCGGCAAGTCCACCCTGCTGAACATATTGGGCGGACTGGACCGTCCCACCGCCGGACATGCCTTCTCCGGGGATCTGGACCTGGCCACCGCCAGCGATGCGGACATCACCCGCTTTCGCCGCCAGCACGTGGGATTCGTGTTCCAGTTCTACAACCTGATCGCCAGCCTCACCGCCGAAGAGAACGTGGAACTGGTCACCGAAGTGGCCGACGATCCCATGGGTGCCGCCGAGGCGCTGGCGCTGGTGGGACTGGAGAACCGTCGCGAGCATTTCCCCGCCCAGCTCTCGGGCGGCGAGCAGCAGCGCGTGGCCATTGCACGCGCCATCGCCAAGCGGCCGCATGTGCTGCTCTGCGACGAGCCCACCGGCGCGCTGGACGTGGCCACTGGCATCCGCGTGCTCGAGACCATCGTGCGCGCCAATGAAGAACTGGGCACTACCACACTGCTCATCACCCACAACGCCGACATTGCCTCGATCGGCGACCGGGTGATCCGCTTCGCCGACGGCGGCATCCGCGGCATCGATATCAACACCAGTCGCGCGCGGGCCGGGGACCTGCACTGGTGAAGCTTGCCCTGCCCAAGCTGGACCGCAAGCTGCTGCGCGATATCGGCCGCATGAAGATGCAGATGGCGGCCGTGAGCGCCGTGCTGGCCTGCGGGGTGGTGCTGGCGGTGATGGCCAATGGCATGTACGACTCGCTGGAAGCCGCGCGCGATGCCTATTACGACGAGTACCGCATGGCCGACATGGCCGCCGGCGTGGTGCGCGCGCCGCTGGGCGTGTTGCAGCAACTGGAGGACATCCCCGGCGTGCGCGCTTTCGAGGCACGCGTGTCCGGCGTGGGCCTGCTCGACATGCCTGGCCGCAGTGAGCCGGTGTCGGCCCGGCTGGTGTCGCTGCCGCAGGGGCGCGCGCCGCGGGTCAATGACCTGGTGCTGCGCGCCGGACGCATGCCGGCTGCGGCCCGCGACAACGAGGTGCTGGTCAACGAGGCCTTTGCCGAAGCCAACCACCTCGAGCCCGGTGCAACCCTGGCCGCGCTGATCTATGGCCGCCGCCGCGAAGTCACCATCACCGGCATCGCCAGCAGCCCCGAGTTCGTGTTCGCAGTGGCGCCCGGGGCCATGCTGCCGGAGCCGGAACGCTTCGGCGTGCTGTGGATGAACCGCGAGGCACTGGGCCGCGCCTTCGACATGGATGGTGCCTTCAACGACCTGGTGCTGCGGCTGGAACCCGGCGCCAGCCAACCCGTGGTGGCGCGCGACATCGACCGGCTGCTCGAACGGCACGGCGGCCGCGGCGCCTATGGCCGCGACCGCATGATGTCGGCGCGCTTCATGGCCGATGAACTGTCGAGCCTGAAGACCATGGCCGGCGTCCTGCCGCCGTTCTTCCTGCTGGTGGCCGCGTTTCTGCTCAACGTATCGCTGTCGCGGCTGGTGGCCACCGAGCGCTCCAACATCGGGCTGTTGAAATCCTTTGGCTACGGCAATGGCAGCATCGCCCTGCACTACGCCAAGTTCGCGCTGGTGTTCGGCGTGCTGGGCGGCATCATCGGCGCCATCGGCGGCCGGGCCGTGGGCGAATTCGTGGCCGGTGTGTATGCCAATGTGTACCAGATCCCGGACCTGGGCTTCAACGCCGGCGCTGGCGTGTATTTCAACGCCATCCTCATCACGCTGGTGGCGGCACTGGCCGGCTCCGTGCAGGCCGTGCGCAGTGCAGTGAACCTGCCGCCCGCCGCGGCGCTGGCGCCGCCCGCACCCACCGGCTTTGGACACACCGGCGGCATCATCGACCGCTTCACTGCCCGCCTGGACGGCAAGTCGCGCATGGTGGCGCGGCGTATCCTGCGCTTTCCGCGCCGCTCAGCCACCACCGTCGTCGGCATCGCCATGGCCACCGCCCTGATGGTCACCACGCAGCATTTTCCGCTGTCGATGGACCGCATCGTCGGAGTCACGTTCGGGGTCGCGCAGCGCATGGACGTGATGCTGGCATTCTCCGACGCGGCCGACGATTCCATCCTGCGCGACGTGGCGCACCTGCCGGGCGTGTTGCGGGTGGAACCACTGCGCACCGCCGAGGTGGTGTTCGAGGCGGGCAGCCGCCGCGAGCGCAACTCGATCTCCGGCGTGCCGGAGGGCGCGACGCTGAACCGCCTGCTGGATTCGGATCTGGTCGCGGTGCAACCACGCCGCGACGGCCTTACGCTGTCGCAGAATCTCGCCGACAAGCTCGCCGTGGGCCCCGGCGATATCGTGCGCCTCACCGCCACCGATGGCCACCGCGCCAGTGTCGAGCTGCCAGTGGTGGCCATCGTCAAGCCTTACCTGGCGGCATCCTCGTACATCGAGATCGAGACGCTGGGGCGCCTGCTGCGCGAGCCGGGGCGTGTCACCGCTGCCCACCTGCTGCTCGACCGGCGCCAGCGCGAGGCCTTCAGCGCCCGGGCCAAGCAGCTGCCGCGCATTGTCTCGGTCAGTTACCTCGACAATGCCAGGGAGTCCATGCGTGAGCTGCTGGAGCAGGGTTCTGGCTTCTTCAATGGCATGTTCATCTTCTTCTCCTCGCTGATGGCCGCGGGAGTCGCCTTCTCCTCGGCACGGGTCACGCTGGCCGAACAGGAACGGGACCTGGCCACGCTGCGCGTGCTGGGGTTCGGCCGGCGCGAGGCTTCCTATGTGCTGCTGGCCGAGATCGGCGCCCTGCTGCTGATTGCCCTGCCGGTGGGTGCGGTGCTGGGCCGCTGGCTATCTGCCTGGCTGATGGCGCAATTCCAGACCGACCTGTTCACCTTTCCCTACGTGACCAGCGCGGTGGCGTATGCCAGGCCGGCGCTGTTCGTTGCGGTGGCGGTGATGGCGGCAGCATTGCTGGTAAGGCGCGGCGTGGATCGACTGGACCTGGTCGGCGTGTTGAAATCGAGGGACTAGCATGGGCAACGACAGCTTCAAGCAGCGCCGCCGGCGGGCGCGCTATTTCTGGATCGGCGCGGCCGTGGTGGCCGCCTTGCTGATCGGTTACGGCATGCTGCCGCGCGCCACCGAGGTCGATGTGGCCATCATCGATCGCGGCGACCTGCGGGTCGAGCTGGTGGATGAGGGCCGCACCCGCATGCACGACGTGTACACGGTCGCAGCGCCGGTGGCGGGCCGCGTGCAGCGGGTCGAGGTGGAGCCCGGCGACACCGTCGCGAAGGGAGCCGTCATCGCGCGCATGACCCAGGCTTCCGCGGGCTTCC
>DATKBK010000092.1:0-16841 GCA_035514045.1 Steroidobacteraceae bacterium
TGGGAAATGGTGGAATACGCCAGCAGCCCCTTGATGTCGTGCTGGAAGATGGCATACCAGGCCCCCAGCAACAGGGTGGCAGCGCCCACCGTGCTGACCACATAGAAGAACAGGTCGGTGCCGGCCAGAGCCGGATGCAGGCGGGCCAGCAGGAACACGCCGGCCTTCACCATGGTGGCCGAATGCAGGTAGGCCGACACCGGCGTGGGCGCCGCCATGGCATGCGGCAGCCAGAAGTGGAATGGGACCTGCGCGCTCTTGGTGAAGATGCCCAGCAGCACCAGGCCCAGCGCGGCGGGGTAGAGCGTATGCTCGCGGATCAGTTCGCCAGAGGCCAGCACCACATCGAGCTCGAAGCTGCCCACGATCCGGCCCAGCAGCAGGGCGCCGCCCAGTAGTGCCAGACCGCCCGCGCCGGTGATCGCCAAAGCCATGCGCGCGCCCTCGCGTGCGTCATTGCGGTGGTTCCAGAAGCCGATCAGCAGGAAGGAGCTGAGGCTGGTGAGCTCCCAGAACACCACCAGCAGCAACAGGTTGCCGGCCAGCACCATGCCCAGCATCGAGCCCATGAACAGCAGCAGGTAGCTGAAGAATCGCGGCGCGCTGTCCTGGCTGCTCAGGTAGTAGCGGGCGTACATCACGATCAGCGTGCCAATGCCCAGCACCAGCAGCGCGAACATCCACGCCAGCCCGTCCAGGCGCAGGGTGAAGAACAGGCCCAGCTGCGCGATCCAGGCGTGGCTGGATTGCGGTACCTCGCCATCCAGCACCGCCGGGGTGAGCACGGCCACCAGCACCAGCCCCAGCACGGGCGCCGCCGCCGCCAGCCATGCCGTGGTGGTGCGGGAGGCCGAGCGCCAGAGCGCGATGATCAGGGCCAGCACAAACGGCAGGCTGAGGAGGATTTCCAGGAGGGGGAACATCGAGTCCTGGGTGAGGGTCGGGGATGTCTGAAGGAGTTTACCCGATTGCAAGTCAAAGGCCCGGCATCAGGGCGCTGTGCTCTGTGTTGCCCAGAGACCGGCCAGTGCATCCGGTAGTCGTCGCATGGAACGCGCGCCATCCTGCCCCGCAAATCTGGCCAGCACAGGTCCGCTCCAGTCGCGGATATATCGACGCGAGAACCGCCAGCGTCCGTTTTCCTGCGCCAGTTCGTCGTCGTAATGCCCCATGACGTGGAGCAGGTGCGGACCCTCTGCAGATCGCATTGCAACCGCCACATAGCTTCGGGCGTGTGCGCCGGTGGCAGTTGGTGTCACGACCAGGTTGCTGACGTGGTGCTGACGTCCGGCCGACTCCGGGCGCTGGCAGAAGTAGCCGATGAAGCGACGCAGCGCCGCAGCGCCGCGCCATCGGCCCTCGGTCTCGAACACATCCCAGACGAGTTCGCCGTCATGGCAGAAGCAGTCGACGAATGCAGCTTCGTCGCCGGTGTCCAGACTCCAGGCGTAGCGGGCCGTGAGCTCGTGGATTTCCAGCCGGTCGCTGCTGCTGAATGCGGAGGTCATGGGCCGAAGCTCCTCGGGTTGCGGCTTCAGGTAACCGCGTAATAGTCGAACACCGACTGGGCGCCCCTGCGCTCACCCTTGCCCACCAGCAGCGTGCGGGCCAGCCACTCGTGCGGACCGGCAGGAACCTCGAAGCGCGGCGTGACGCGGCAGTAGGTGTCTTCTGCGGACACTGGCAGCCCGGATTCGAGCCGGGCCTGCACCTCGGGTGAGGCGTATGCCAGGCCGCGATTGTGGATATAGATGGGCGTGCCGTCGGTCGCCTCCAGCAGATAGTGCGCTTCGAACTCCACCAGCCCACTGTGCCAGAGCCGCGGCCAGTCCCCGCCGGATCGCGATACCACGCGACCGTTCAATCGTGGACCCTCGATGGTGCCGCCCTGGACCGCGACGAAGCCACGGCGTCCCGACTGGCACGCCGGCTCGAAGCGCAGGCGCGGCCCAGCATCGAACTCGAGCAGAACGCGGAACGCGAAGCTCAATCCCGGTGGACTCATGTTGCTGTCTGCCAGTTCGGTATTCATGCGGGAATTATCCGTCGCTGTCGCTGCGCAGCGATGGCCAGCACCAGGGCCGCAACAAGCAGGAAACCAGCCAGGATCACGATTGCCGGCGCATGACTGCCGACCCGATCCACCAGCCAGCCCATCATCGTGGGTCCGACGATGCCACCGGCCGTCCCTGCCATGCTGACCGCGGCGATGACGCCAATGGGTACCCCTCCGCCACCAACTCCCATTGCCGCGGGCACCGTCCAGAACACGCCCTGCGCGGCGCCAATTCCGAATCCGGCGACCACCAGCATCATCAGCACGGACGGGCCTACCGGCAACGCCGCCGCCGCAATGAGCGCGATGCCGGCCAGCATCGCACCCGCCGCCGTGTGCCAGAGTCGCTCGCCGTTGCGGTCGGAATGTCGCGCGTTGAGAAACAATCCGGATACCAGGCCGACCTGGGGCAGGGCGCTCAGGGTGCCGATCAGGAACTCGCTGTCGGCAATCGCCAGCTGCCGCACAATCTGCGGCAGCCAGTAGACCAGCGCATATGACCCGGTCATCACCAGGAACCAGATCGACGCACACATCCAGATGCGGCCGTCGCTCAGCGCAGTTGTGAACGAGAAGCCTGAAGGCGTGCTGGTGGCTTCGGATGCGATCTGTGCTTCGAGTCGTTCACCTTCGCCCGGAGCCAACCAGCGTGCCTGACTCGGACGGTCGACGAAGTACGCCGCAGCCACCAGCGCGAACAGGAAATTCGGCACCGCGGCGACCAGGAACATCCAGCGCCACTCTGCCAGGCCGAGCGGGTTGGACATGCCCAGCAACCAGCCGCACAGCGGGCCACCGACAACCAGTGAAAATGGCACGGCCGACAGGGCGATTGCCATGGCGCGGGCGCGGGTTGCGCGCGGTGTCCACTGGCTGATGTACCAGGTCATGCCGGGTGCGAAGCCGGCTTCGGCAGCGCCAAGCACGAACCGGGCCGCCAGGAAATCACCCGGGTCCTGGACCCAGGTCATCATGAGTCCGGCGATGCCCCATACCGTCATCGACAGCAGCAGCCAGACGCGAATGCCCAGTCGCCGCAGCAGCAAGGCGTGGGGATACTGGAACAGCAGATAGGCGACAAAGAAGGTGCTGACGCCTAATCCGAACTGGGTCGGCGTCAAGCCCACGTCGCGCGACATCTGCTGCGCGGCGAAGCTCACGTTCATCCGGTCGATCGAATTGATGAAGGTGAGCACCGCGATGGGCAGCAGCAGTCTCCACACCGTCCGGCGATATAGCAGGTCTGTCACTTGATTCGTCCTGCTAGAAGGTTGAGCGGGTCGCGCCGCCATCGACCACGATGCTCTGGCCGGTGATGTAACCGGCATGTTCACTGCACAGCAGTGTGACCAGCGCGCCGATGTCGCTCGGGTCGCCGAAACGTCGCGCCGGTATCTGGTAGGCCTCAACGAACTTCGCGACTTCGATATCGTAGGTGGTGCCATTGCGCTTCGCGGTGGCGGTGAACTGGTCGTGAACGGCCGCGGTATGGAACATGCCGGGCAACACGTTGTTGAGGGTGACGTTGTCGGGTGCGACCCGGCGTGCCACCGCGCCGGTGTAGTTGACGAGGGCAGCCCGCGGTGCGCCACTGAGAATGCGCAGTTCCAGGGGATATTTGGCTGCAATGGTCGCGATGTTGACGATGCGTCCCCAACGCCGCTGTACCATGCCCGGCAGCACAGCTTCCATGAAAAACACCGGACTCATCAGGCCGGTTTCGATGCTGGCCTGCCACTGCGCGGGTGTGATCGCGCGATGATCCGGCGTCATGGGCGGGGGGGAGCAGGTTGCCACCAGAATGTCCGGCGCGGGACACGACTCGAGAATCAGTCTTCGCCCGTCAGGCGAACTGTGGTCCGCAGCCACTGCCGTGACGCGAACGCCGTAGCGCACGCGCAGATCACGAGCAGTCTCCTCCAGGCGCTGCGCACCGCGAGCTGACAGCACCAGGTCCACCCCTTCGGCGGCGAGCGCTTCGGCGGCAGCCCGTCCCATGCCAGCGCTGGCGCCATTGACCAGCGCACAGCGCCCCCTGATGCCAGTTTCCATGCCCAGACCCCCTGATTCTGCTGCGGCTGCGGGATCATACCGTCACCGCCAGCCTCGTCGTCACCGGCTCGCAGCCAACTCCTGGTCCCTGAGCGCCGTCTGTCCCTGCACCAGGAACGCCTGGATTCCCGCCACATCCTGCGCGCTCAGTACATCGGCAAAGCTGGCCATGCCATTGCCCGCCAGCACGCCGTCCAGCACGATCGCCTGGAAGGCCTCATGCGTCTGCGGGTTCATGCGGAACAGGTCCGGATAGGCGGAAAGGCGCGCTTCGCCCTGTCCGCCATGGCACAGGACGCAGTAGGTGAAGAACAGTCCCGCGGCACGTTGCGCGTCTTCAGGGGTGACAGCCGGCAATTGCGGTGGAGGCGGTGTCTGCGTTGGCTGGCGCACCGGCGGCAACGGAGTGGCAGTGCCCCCCAGCTTGAACGCCAGCAACCGGCCATAGTTCTGGTAACGATGGGCGGCGCTTTCGGCCGGATAGAGCGGTGCCATCGCGCCGCCGAACCCTGCCAGCACTGCGATGTATTGCTCGGAGTCGATTTCGTAACTCACCGGGGCCGCCATGATGCCGGTGCCAACATCAATCTCCTTGACGATGGTGCCGGTGTCGGCCCGATACACCACCAGCCTTCCGGAAGAGGTCCCTTGCACCACCAGGTTGCCGGCCGTGGTGAGCACGCCGCCGCCCGCCAGTTCCGCGCGGCCCAGCGGCAACCGCCACCTTTCCTGCTGCTCCACCGGATCGTAGGCAATCAGGAATTCCCGCGTGGCGGGATCTGGCAGGTCGGGAAAGTCTGCAATGATGGCGTCGTATTCCCTGCGTTGGTCGGGCGACATCAGGTCCACGAAGAAGCTGAACGCGACCTGGTGGGCCGCGTTGGTCTGCCCCGGTTTCCATTGGTACTCGCCCGGCAGCGGCGTCATCACCATGCCGGACTCGCGCGCCGGGATGTAGACCAGCCGGGTCTGTGGATTGAACGCCATGGGCGGCCAGTTGTGACCGCCGGCGCCGGTGGGGAATATCAGTGCCGGTTTGTCCTGGTAGGTCGCAGCCGGATTGATGGTGTGGCGTCCGCTGGCGTCGATGCTGCTGGACCAGTTGGTGAATACGTAGGGTTTGGCCGAGATGAACTCGCCCGTCTCGCGGTCAAGAACGTAGAAATAGCCGTTCTTCGGTGCCTGCATCAGCACCTTGCGCAGCCGGCCTTCGATCTGCAGGTCGGCAAGAATCATGTTTTGCGTGGCCGTGTAATCCCACATCTCGCCGGGGGTGGTCTGGTAGTGCCAGGCCAGCTTGCCGGTGCCGGGTTTGATCGCGAGGATTGAGGCGAGAAACAGGTTGTCGCCGCCTGACGGACTGCGCACCCAGGGTGCCTCGGGCGAGGCGTTGCCGGTCCCGACATAAAGCAGGTCGAGCTCCGGGTCGTAGTTCATTTCACCCCACACGGTACCGCCGAGGCCGGATTCCCAGTCGGATTCAGGATCCCAGGTTTCCAGCGCCATCGCCATCTCGGGATGCTCGGGTGGACCCTGGTCCGGATCGCCCGGCACGGAATAGAAACGCCACCGCTGCTGGCCGCTGTCCAGATCGTAGGCCGTGACATAGCCGCGCACCCCAAACTCGGCGCCACTGTTGCCTACCACCACTACGCTGCCGGCAACCTGCGGCGGTCCGGTGATCGTGTAGGAACGCAACTCACGCTCGATGAGCGTATCGGCCTTCCACAGTTCCTTGCCGTTGCTGGCGTCCAGGGCCACGAGGTGGCCGTCCAGCGTCGCCACGTAGACCTTGCCTTGCCAGACCTGCAGGCCGCGGCTCACGACGTCGCAGCACGCCTTGCGGTTGTAGCTGCCGTCAACGTCTGGATCGTAGCGCCAGCGCTCCTTGCCGGTCCTCGCATCCACGGCGATGGCCGAGCCCCAGGGGCCGGAGGCGTAGATGACGCCGTCGATGACCAGCGGCGTAGCCTCCTGACCGTGCTCGACTCTGCCGCGGCGGGAGCGAAATTCGTATTCCCACGCAAAGCCCAGCTCGGCAGCGGTTTCGGCGCTGATCCTCGTCAGGGGCGAGAAGCGATCGGCCTGCCAATTGCGCCCCAGCGAAAGCCATTGTCCTGGCTCGCTGGGCGCTGCATTCAGGCGCTCGGTGTCTACATTTCCAGGTGGTTTGCCGCCGCAGGCCGATAGAGCGACCAGCAACCCCAGAGCCAGCTTGCAGCGCATCTTCTTGTATCCCCCCGTGTTCCGCCGACACGGGGGTCAGGATACTTAACTTGTCATCGGCAGGCGCGCCGAATCGCTACCTTGGATAGTTGAAGATGATGTTGACCCGCCGGTTGTCCTGTTGCCCCTCCAGGGTGGTGCCATAGGCGAACGGCCTGCTGCTTCCAAACGCGGCTGCCGAGAGCTGTGCACGCGGGATGGCGAAGTTGTCGACCAGGTAAGCCACCACGTTCTGCGCGCGGCGCCTGGAGATTTCCACTGCCTGGTCGGGCGTGGCCTGCAGATTGCCGGTATGGCCTTCCACGGTCGCCGTGACGGTGGGATTGGCCTTCAGGAAGTCCGCCACTTCGCTCAGGTCGGCACGGTACTGTGGCCTGACGTCGGCGCTGTTCTGGTCGAACTCGACCACCATCGCCATCGTCATGCGCGCCGCCTTCACGGTGAGGCCGGCTACATCCGAAGCGCATTCGATCACGGCCTCGATCCGCCGGTTCGCGCGTTTACCGGCTTCGGTGCTGTTGTCAGCCACCGGACGGTCCTCGCCATAGCCCACCGCCGTGAGCTGGCGCGGATTGATGCGGTAGTTCTGCAGCAGATGGGTGACCACGCTGTCGGCGCGACGCTGCGACAGGCGCTGGTTCGCCTCGGCAGATCCGACGCTGTCGGTATGTCCGGCGATGACCGCCGTATTGGTCGGATACGTCTCGAGGAAGGTGCCGGCCACCTTCAGTTTCTCCAGATCCTCACGCTCCACGGCTGCCATGTTCACTTCGAAGTGCAGGTCGAGCACGGTGCAGTAGCGCTGGGTGCGCGTTGGAGCAGGCGCAGCGACTGGAGCCGGTGCTGGTACTGCGCGTGGTGGCGGCGGGGGTGGTGGAGGTGGCGCTGTCACTGGCCGGGGGGGCGGTGGCGGCGGGACCGCCGCCCTGACGGGTGTTGCTGCCTCCCGGCCAATCCGGAACACCATGCCAACCGTGTACATCTCGATATCGCCCTTGCCGCCAGACGGATCATCGATCCGGTAGCGTTCGGCTTCGGCGCGCATCGCGAATGCCGGCGTGAAGTCGTACTGCAGACCCGCGCCGAACTTGTAGTTGGCATCGCGATCATTGCGGTCCGGTGTGATTGAATTGACTGCGCCCGTACCGACAAAGGAATTCCTGACTTTGGCGTAATTCACCCCGAATCGGCCAAAGGCGGAAAAGTTCTCGGTGAAGGGCAGGAGCATCAGCGCGTCCAGAAACACCCCGTTGAGCCGCATGTTGCCGCTCAGCGTGCCGGCCGGTGTGGTGCCGGCCAGGAATCCGAACCGGCCGGGGTCGAAGTAGCCGCCCTCCATCGCGAAGTGGCGATTGAAGTCGTAGCCTGCGAACGCCTTGTAGCCGAAGTGGTCCGTGTCGTCGGCTATGTAGTTGGCGGTAAATCCCCCGTCGAGCAGGTTGCTCCTGATCCGCGCCGAATCGATGTTCGCCTCGGCCTGGCCGCCATTGAAGCCAAGGTACCAGCCAGAGTCCTGCGCTTCTGCGTGCGCACCGGCCATTGCGGCGACTACGGCCACCGCCACTGCACTTGAGGTTGTTGAAATTTTCATGCTGTCTCCAGAACTCTGTGGGGCCGGCTTCACGGGCCAGGTACGTTGATGACCGTGTTGACGACCGTTACCGATGCGCCCAGGGACAGCGCTCTGCCTTCCAGCGTCACGATCGCCACGTTGCCGAAGGTCGAGAAAGTGGCTCCGGCCTGGGAGATGATGGTCCCCACCATGGTGCCGCCACCGCCGGCGTTGATCGTTGCGGCGGTGCCGACCTGCCAGAAGACATTCCTGGCCTGCGCGCCCCCTGCAAGGATGATGCTCTGCGGCGCGGCGGCGCCCGGTCCTCCAACTGTCAGAGTGGTGGCCATCTGGAACACCCACACCGCATTGGCATTGCCTTGCGCATCAAGGGTGAGATCTCCGCCCTCGATCAGGAACGAGCCTGCCGGTGCCGTGTAGACGCCCGGTGCGAGGGTAAGTCCGGCCAGGTTGCCGCCCGGGTTGGCTCCCGCCGGCATGGCCGCCAGGGCCAGATAGGCGATCTCGGCGTCCAGCCTCGCCTGCGTCGCGGCGTTGCACGCGGCAGCATTCACGCCCGCGGCGGTCGGTCCGGTGGTTGAGTTGGTGCAGGTATAGATCTTGCCGTTCACCGTGCCGCGATTGGCCGGTGATTCGGTGTAGATGTCGCCGGCCGTGTCGTGGAAGCCGGTGATGGCCGAGGTGTCGGTGGCGATGGTGCCGATATCGCCGTTGACGACGGTAAGGATCCCCGTGTTCGTCATGCCGGCACTGCCGCCGAAGGTGCCGTATGGCGCCGCGGTTGCCAGCTGGGGTGCCGTGATGAGGCAACTGCCGGTGGCAGGTCCCGCTGTGAAGCTCCAGCTGTAGTCAGCGAGCATGCCATTGCCCGGCAAGGCCAGGTCCCTGATCCCCGTCACGCCGCCCTTGAGCGTGGCTGTATAGACGGATCCAGACACCAGCGGTGCCTGCGGCGTGAAGGTGGCCACCCGGCCGGTGCCGGCGTCGACTGTCACCGATGCCGCGGAAACTGCGGCCATCGCAGGACCCGTCAAGGTGAACGTGGCCGCATGGACGGTGCCCGGATCCAGCCGCAGGCCGGAGGGCAGGGTGAAAGTCGCATTCGTGGAGGTGCTGGGGCAGGCACCCGTGGCGCCAGTACCCGGGCTGGTGGAAAACACGCTGATGTTCGCGGCGGGCGCCGCACCAGCGGTGGTGAAGCTCCACACATGGTCGCTGGCCGCGGGCAGGGCCCCCTGATTGCCTGCCAGCGCGTTGCCGGCAAGGTCTTTGGCAGCGGTGGTGACGCGCGCCGTGTAGGTAGTGGCGCTGGCAAGCGCCGCAGCAGGTGTGAACACCGCCGTGTTGCTTGCAACCGCATAGCTGACGCTGCCAGTCGGAGTCACGCAGGGGGACGTACAGGTGACCACAAAAGTTCCCGCAGCGTTGACGGTGGCCGGCAACATGCTTTCGGAGAAAGTGGCGACAATCGCGCCATTGGTTGGCACGTCATTCGGACCCGGGGTCGAGGTCACAGGAGCCGTGAGCGTGACGCCCGGCCGCGTAACATCGGTGGTCGTGCCGGTACGGAAGGTCCACACATAGTCACTGGCGGCCGGCGGGGCGGCCTGGTTTCCGGCCAGCCCATTGCCCGCGACGTCAGTGGCGGTTGCGGCGACCCGGGCGGTATAGACCGTGCTCGCAGTCAGTGCGGCATTCGGCGTGAATACGGCGGCCCTGCTGGCGGCCGAGTAGCTCACCGTGCCGGTCGGTGATACGCACGGCGTTGTGCAGGTCAACGTAAAGCGTCCCGCCGCGGTGAGCGAGGAGGGCGCCATGTCTTCGGTGAACGAGGCCGTGACCGCAGTGTTCAACGCCTGACCTGCGGCTATCGGGCTGGACGTTGCCGGGGCGGTGGCCGTGACCATGGGTCGCGTCGCGTCCGGCAGCGCTCCGGTGGTGAATGTCCAGGTCCTGGGAGTCAGCATCACCAGATCAGTGGCCACGCTTCTGGCGCCCGTGACGGTGGCTGTATACAGCGTCATCGGCTGCAGGCTGGCCGACGGCGTGTACGTGGCGACCCGGCCGGCTGAATCAAGCGCCACCGAGCCGGTGGGGCTCACACAGGGTGCAGCGCAGGTAATCACGAAGCTTGCACCGCCGGTGATGGGATCAACGGGCTCACTGAAGGTCGCGGTAATTCCCGGGGCGCTGGTTGACACACCGGTTGCAGCGCTGGCGGGTGACGACAGCGTCACGCTCGGACCGAGCACCACATCACCGCCGCCGAGGATCGGATCCTTCGTTGCGTCGCAGCCCGTCAGCACCGCCACTAACGCAGCGCTGCACAGCATCAGCTGGCGCCGCGGTGATTGGATTGTGATCATGTGCCTTCCTCGTCGATGGGTTCCGGGAATGTCCGGCGCCCCACGAACTCTAGGCTGCGCGCGAGCGAATCTCGGTGCGGAGACGCACGTTGCTGCTACGAGGGGTGGCGCACAGAGCGCAAACGCGCGCGAGTCAGCGCGCCGAGCAAAATCCAGGGAACAAGCGCTGCGAGTTGCTCGCCCGACAGCATTCAGCAGGGATCGAACGCGGCTGAAGGCTGCCGCGTCCCCGTCTCAGTTGGAATCGCCCTGGTTGAAGGACAGGTGACGGCCGAAGAATGGCAGCACGTGGTCCTGCATGCGCAACGCCAGATGGCTGGTATGGTCGCCAGGATAGATTTCGAAGGAGTTGGCTATGCCCTGCGCCAAAAGCGCCTCGTGCATGCGGCGCGTGTCGGCGACCAGCCCATCCTTGTCGCCCACATCCAGCGCGATCGCCCGGTATTTGCGGACCCTCGACACGTACTGGTCGAGGAAGGCCAAGGGCGCGTTGGCAGTCCATTTGGCGAGGATCTCCGGCCGTTCCTTGCCCGTGGCATCCACCGGCAGATCGATGAACAGCGGTGGCTTGGCCGGATTGGGGGACCATGCGGAAGCCAGCGCCAGCGTGCCGCGCAAGCCGAACGGCAAACTGCTTGCCGCTGCCGCCGATTGCAGGGCCTCCAGCTGGGCCACCTGTTCGCCGGTCAGCCCGCGGGCGCCGGTCGGAGACTGACAGCACGGGGCCATCAGGTAGAGCGCGCCGTAGCGTTCGGCGCGCCGGATGCCGATGCGCGACGCGCCATAGCCGCCCATCGAATGGCCTACCAGCCCGCGACTGGCGGGGCGCGCCAGAGTGCGGTAACGCCCGTCGATGAAATCGATCAGTTCCCCCGCAATGAAGTTCTCGAAGTTCCCGGTGGTGACCGAGTTCGAATAGAACGAACCGTTGTGCTCGTTCTTGCTGTCGGGCAGCACGATGATTATTTCCGGCGTGCCTTTGGCAAAGGCGCCCTCGGCGGTCTGCGGGATATGAATCTCCTTGGTCCACTGGTCCGCACCGATCGAATAGCCGTGCAGGGCATAGACCACCGGATAGCGGCGATTCCGGTCGCGGTCGTAGCTGGGTGGAAGCACCACGATCACGTCCCGGTCTGCGCTCGTTCCGAGCAGATTGCCGGCGATCTCGGAGGAGCGGACCTTGATCGTCTCTACCCTGGCCTTGGCCGCGCCTTCGACCACCGGTGGCACCAGGGTCTGCACCTGCGCGCGCGCCGCATCGGCGCCGAACACCAGCGCACAGGCACTGAGCAGTGTCGTCAATTTCAGCTGCTTCATCACTGACCTCAGGGTTGGAGTACGAAAACGCTCACCGACTTCGGTTCCAGGGTCACCTGCAACCTGCCGCCTTCAACCGTTGCGCTCACAGGTCTGGGCACGACGGTGCCAGGCGCCTCGAAGGTATTGATGCTGTCGACTTGCGGCCCGGTCAGCGTCTCTCCCGTGACCGAATTGATCGCGGCGTCGCCGAGCGCCACATCGATCTGCGCCGGTCGCACCGGGTCCACGTTGGTAAGGGCCAGCACCAGATTGCCGGCGGTGTCCCGGGCCGCAATGACGTCGACGCGCGGCAGCGTGAGCTCTCCCTGGGTCCAGGTACCGGCATCGAGCGTCACCGGGATGAAGGTGGAATCCTGGAAAGGCAGGTACATCCGGAACACGTGATAGGTCGGCGTCAGGAGCATCTTCTCCTTGTCCGTGAGGATCATCGCCTGCAGCACATTGACCATCTGGGCAATGTTGGCGATGCGCACGCGGTCGGCGTGCCGGGCGAAGATGTTCAGGTTCAATGCGGCCAGCACCGCGTCCCGCAGGCTGTTCTGCTGCGACAGGAACCCCGGGTTGGACCCTGGCGCTGGTGCATACCACGCACCCCACTCGTCCACGGCGAGCGCCAGTTTCTTCTCCGGATCGTACTTGTCCATGATGTCCGTGTGCTGCTTGATCAGGCCATCCATCTGCAGCGTCTTGTGCAGGATCTCGGCGTACCCCTGCGCGTCGAACCCCGTCGCCACATGCTTGTCGTCCCAGTCGATGACCGTGTAGTTGTGCAGCGAGACACCCTCGATGTCCCAGCTCCATTTGCGGTTCTGCCAGGCCTTCATCACGGTTTCGGTCCATTCGGTGAAGCGCGGCTCGCCGCCGCCCGGCCCGACCGCGATGCGCAGCATGCGGTTGTCACCTTCATCTTCCTGCTGCTGCGGATGAAAATTGCGCGCAAATCGGGCGTGGATCTTCATCTGGCTGACGTAATACTCCGGCGTCATGTTGCCGCCGCAGTCCCAGCTCTCGTTGCCGATGCCGAGGAAGGGCACCAGCCACGGTTCCGCCTGCCCGTTGGCCACGCGCTCCTGCGCCAGGGTAGTGGGCTGGGCGCTGGTCATGTATTCCATCCAGTCTGCCGCCTCCTGCGCCGTGCCATTCCCGAGGTTCACCGAGATGAACGGCGCGGCGCCGATCTGCGCCGCAAAATCCATGAACTCGTGCGTGCCGAAGGTGTTCGGTTCGGTCACGCCGCCCCAGTCGGGGTTCAGCGTCACGGCGCGTTTCGGGCCAATGCCATTGCGCCAATGGTAATTGTCGGCAAAGCAGCCGCCCGGCCAGCGCACATTCGGCACCTTGATGGCGCGCAGCGCCGCGACCACGTCATTGCGAATGCCGCGGGTGTTGGGGATGGGTGAGTTGCGGCCCACCCAGACTCCCTCGTAGATGCCTTGCCCCAGGTGTTCGGCGAACTGGCCGAAGAGGTGGCGACTGATCGTCGCACCGGGCTCGGTATCATCGACCGTGATCGCGATGGTATCGGCGGAAGGCGTCGCGGCCGCTGTGGTGGCCTGCGTGGCCGAATCCGGTGCCGGGCTGCAGGCGCTCACCGCCATCAGCAGTCCGCACGCGATCATGGAATAACGTTTCAGCATGTTTCCCCCTCCTGGCCGGCAGTGCCGACTGGATGTCTTTTGGTATTGCGCCGCGCGGGCGCTGGCCATGATAGCGCCAACGGGGAGGCCTTACCCCGCCATCACCACCACCTGATCCCGCGCGTCACCGGCTTGCCGGGGCCACCAACGGCGATCCAGCCCCGTTCAATACACGTCGCCGAGAGCCCGCCACATCCCCGAGGACCCCTTGTTGCCCTGCGCCTTGACCGCGTACAGCGCCGAGTCGGCCCTGGCCAGCGACAGCGTGGTAGTTGGAATCGTCTCGAGCATGCGTTCGCGCACGCGCGGCGGCGCGTCGGCCAGACTGCCAAGCAGCAGGCGCAACATGAATCCCATCCAGTTCTGGGCTTTCGTCAAGCGGTGGGGCGTCCGTGCAATAAAGCCGGCTTCCAAGCGCCGGCTGCACCCTGTGATATTCTTGCCGATCAAGCGCCTCGCGGCAAAAAAAGTGTGGCCTGTTACATAACAATCCGGGGATAGGGGCAACAACAAATGGCAGGTAGTACTGGCGGGACCAACCCGATCTCGGTGATCGACAACAACCCGATGAGCATCCGGCAGTGGAGCGTCGTCGTGATCATGGTTCTATTGAACGCCCTTGACGGCTTTGACGTGCTGTCCAGCGCCTTTGCCGCCCCGGGCATTTCCGGCGAATGGGGCATCCCCCGCTCCGAACTCGGCATCGTGCTGGGGGCCGAACTGATCGGCATGGGTTTTGGTTCATTGCTGCTCGGTGCCTTTGCCGACAAGGCCGGGCGCAGGCCCGCGATGCTGATCTGCCTGGTGATCATGGCTATCGGCATGTACCTGGCACATTCGGCGGCCAGCGTGTGGTCGCTCACCGCCTATCGCTTCGGCACCGGCATCGGCATCGGCGGCATGCTGGCCGCCACCAATGCGGTGGTCGCCGAGTCCACCAGCAAGTCTTCCCGCAGCCTCGCCATGTCGCTGTACGTGATTGGCTATCCGCTTGGCGGTATTTTTGGTGGCCTCGCGGCTTCCGAATGGTTGCTGGTGGACTACGACTGGCGCGCCGTCTTCCTGTTTGGTGCTGTTGCCACCGCCGCAATGATCCCGGTGGTCGCGCTGCTGGTGCCGGAGACTCCGGCATTCCATGCCGCAAAACGGGCGCCCGATGCGCTGCAGAGAATCAATCGCTCGCTGCGGGCGCTGGCGCAGCCAGTCATCGATGCACTTCCGGAAATCAGGGCGACAGGGCCCAAGCCCAGGATCACCGATATCCTGTCCAAGCCTGAGCTGCGCAATGTCACGTGGCTGCTTGCCTTCGGCTACATGCTCCACACGTTGACCTTCTACTACCTGCTGAAGTTCGGCGTGCAGATCGTGGCGGATTCAGGCTTTACGGCACCGGGGCAGGCACAGACCACGCTGACCTGGGCCAATGTGGGTGGCGCCACCGGCGGGTTGCTGTTCGGCTTCCTGTTGAAGAAGTGGGACATCAAGGGTCCGACCATCGGCGCGATGCTGCTGGGCTGCGGCGCGGTGGCCTATTTCGGCATGGGGCACGATACCCTGGCCGGCTGGCGATTCTCGGCTTTCCTGGTGATGTTCTTCCTGAACGCGGCCATCGTGGGCTACTACGCTGCCTTTGCCCGGGGTTTCCCGGCCTATGCCCGCGCCAGCGGCACCGGCTTCGCGCTAGGCGTCGGCCGCGGTGGTGCAGCAGGTTCGCCCATCCTTGCCGGTTTCCTGTTCACCTGGCTTGGCAACAGCGAGCTGCTCACGGTGTCGATCATCATGACGGTCGGATCCTTGCTGGCCATCGTGCTGCTGTGGCTGACGCCGTTGCGCGATGGTGACCGCGCGATGGAAAAGGGTTAGTACAAAGGAAAGGCTAGAGATCGTGCCGATCAAGAGGATCGAATCCGGTGCGCGCATGTCGCAGGCCGTGGTGGCCAATGGCTTCGTGTTCCTCGCCGGCCAGGTAGCCACCGATCCGGCCGCCAATGTGGAAGGGCAGACGCGCCAGGTGCTGGGCGAGATCGACCGGCTGCTGGCGCTGGCGGGTTCCAGCAAGGAGCGCGTTCTCAGCACCACGATTTATCTAGCGGACGTTGCCACCTTTGCCGAGATGAACCGCGCCTGGGAAGCCTGGGTGCCTGCCCATGCGAAGCCGGCACGGGCCACCGTCGAGGCAAAGCTGGTGGCGCCGGAGTACCGGGTCGAGATCCAGGTCGTGGCGCTGGCCTGACGGCGTGCGATGAGAGCCATCCACCGACTGTCCCTGCTGCTGGGTTTGTCGGTGGTGCTGGCCGGCCCGGTCGGTGCCGCGAGCGGCTGCGACCGCGAGTGCCTCGAACAGATCGGCACGGCCTATCGTGAGGCCTGGCGCATGCGCGATCCGGCGCGTGCCCCGATTGACCGCCGGGTCCGCTTTGTCGAGAACAACGTGGAAATGCCTTTCCCGGACGGTAGCTGGGACACAGTCACGCAGGAGGTGGGGCAGGCCATGGTGCTGTCCGACCCTCAGACCGGCCAGGTGGGTATCTACACCTCGATCATGCAGAACGATACCCAGACCTTCGCGGCCGTGCGGCTGGCGGTGCGGCGGGGTCGCATCGTGGAGATCGAGCATGTGCTGTCGACCCGACGCAACCTCAGCTCGCCCCCCACGCCCATCGGCGACGTGTGGCGTTACCTGCGCGACGCGGATTTTCCGCAGCTGGTTCCGGCGGGCGAGCGAGCCTCGCGCGAGTCGCTGCTGCGGCATGCCAACGGCTACTTCGACACCCTGCAGTTCAACAATGGCCAGATCCGTGGCACGCGGTTCGCTGCTACGGCCACACGCAACGAGAATGGACTGCTGTTCACCAACATCGAACAGGGCTTTGAAAGCGGCCGCTACCGCTTCAACAACCGCGTGCGAGACCGCGACTGCTTCCTGGTGGACGAGGCGCGCAGTGCCGTGATGTGCCGCGGCTACATCGATCACAAGGGCGTACTCGATGAGTACCGGCTCACTGATGGCACGGTAACCCGCTCGGTCTTCCGCGAGCCGCAGACCTGGTCCTTCTTCGAGTCGTTCAAGGTGCGGGGTGATGCCATCACCGCGGTGGAGGCGACCTTCACCGCTGCGCCGTATTACATCCGCTCGCCTTTCGTGAAGAAGGCCGACCCGGTCTACGACGCGCTGGCGGGCGACGACGGCGGCATGTAGCTAGAGCTTCAGACGCAGTCCGACCCAGATGCCCCGCGGCGGTCCGGCGCCGTAGAAGCGCGGATCCTCGAAAGTCTCGAACACCTCGTCCGGCTCGCCCAGCAATCCGAAAGTCTCGTAGCCGGCATCGAAGACATTCTCCAGCCGCGCGAATGCCGACAGTGAATCACTGCAGCGGAATTCGCCGTGCAAGTTGACGGTGACGAAGCCGTCGGTGCGTTCCAGCACGTTGATCTCGTCACCGCGCAGATAGACCCCGGAACGGTAGTTGAGGTCCGTTCCCAGCCGCAGGTTGCCGGTGGGCTGCCAGTCCAGCAGCAGATTGGCCTGGTGCCGGGCGATGCCCGGTATCTGCCGGCCAGGATTCACCTGCAGCTTGTCCTCGCCCACGATCAGCTCGGCACCCTGGATC
>DATKBK010000093.1:0-3851 GCA_035514045.1 Steroidobacteraceae bacterium
GATGAAGCATCAGTACGACTTCGACAGCGCCACCGTGGCCGGCTTCCTGCGCCAGCATGGGCTGGACCAGGATTTCAAGCTCAACATCGAAGCCAACCACGCCACGCTGTCCGGGCACACCTTCGAGCACGACTTGCAGGTGGCCTCGGACCAGGGCCTGCTGGGCAGCATCGACGCCAATCGCGGCAATCCGCAGAACGGCTGGGACACCGACCAGTTCCCCACCGACCTGTACGACACCGTGGGCGCCATGCTGGTGGTGCTGCGCCAGGGCGGGCTGGTGGGCGGCCTGAACTTCGACGCCAAGGCGCGCCGCGAGTCCACCGACATGGAGGACCTGTTCATCGCCCACATCGGTGGCATGGACGCCTTCGCGCGCGGGCTCGAAGTGGCGCATGCGTTGCTGACCGCATCGCCATGGGAGCAGTGGCGCAGGGAGCGCTACGCGAGCTTCGACACTGGCGCCGGCAAGGACTTCGCCGAAGGCAGGCTCAAGCTCACTGACCTGGCCACACTGGCGGCTACCAATGGTGAACCGCGCCAGCTCAGCGGCAAGCAGGAGCGCTACGAGAACCTGCTGAACCAGTACCTGCTGCGTTGAATGCGTGCGCACCCGTCGCAGCAGGATGTCGTCGGTACCGGGCACGCCAGACCCGACGTCATGGTAGCGACAAACCGCGGAGTCGCGGCCATCCTGCTGCTGGTCATGACGCTGGCAGCGGCACCGGCGCGTGCGGAAGACGGCTATGACCTGTGGCTGCGCTATGCCGCATTGACGCCGGCGCAGGCCCAGCCCTATCGCGCCCGCGCCACCCAACTGGTGGTGGCTGCCACCACTCCCACACTGACCGCAGCGCGCGCGGAACTGCAGCGGGGCCTGACCGGAATGCTGGGCACGACGCCGCCGCTGGCGCAGGCGGTTACCGCAGCTGGCGCCATCATCGCCGGCACACCTGCCTCCTTGCCCGTGCTGGGACGGCTGGGCCTTGACACTGCGGCGCTGGGCCGGGAGGGCTACCTCATCCGCAGCATCACCGTTGACGGCCATGCCGCCACCGCCATCGTCGGCAACACCGACATCGGCGTGCTGTATGGCTCTTTTCGTCTGCTGCGCCTGATGCAGACGGGCCAGTCGCTTGCCCAGCTGGACCTGCACGATGCGCCGCGCACCCGCGTGCGGCTGCTCAATCACTGGGACAACCTCGATGGCCACGTGGAACGCGGTTATGCCGGCGCCTCGATCTGGGACTGGTGGAAGCTGCCCGACTACCTGGACCCGCGCTACACCGACTACGCGCGCGCCAATGCCTCCATCGGCATCAACGGCACCGTGCTGAACAATGTGAATGCCAATGCCACCATCCTCACGCCGAAGTACCTGCAGAAGGTGGCGGCGCTGGCGGGCGCGTTGCGCCCCTATGGCATTCGCGTGTACCTCAGCGCGCGCTTCAGCGCGCCCATGGAAATCGGTGGCTTGAAGACGGCCGATCCGCTCGACCCGGCGGTGCGCCAATGGTGGCGCGCCAAGGCGGAGGAGATCTATGCCCTGGTGCCGGACTTCGGCGGCTTCCTGGTGAAGGCCAACTCCGAAGGCCAGCCCGGCCCGCAGGATTTCGATCGCACCCATGCCGACGGCGCCAACATGCTGGCCGACGCGGTGGCGCCACATGGCGGCATCGTGATGTGGCGGGCCTTCGTCTATTCCCAGGACAACCCCGACGACCGGGCCAACCAGGCCTATACGGAGTTCAAGCCGTTCGACGGCCAGTTCCGCGCCAATGTGCTGGTGCAGGTGAAGAACGGGCCCATCGACTTCCAGCCGCGCGAGCCCTTCAGCCCGCTGTTCGGGGCGATGCCACAGACACCGCTGATGGTGGAGTTCCAGATCACCAAGGAGTATCTGGGTTTCGCCACGCACCTGGCCTATCTCGGGCCGATGTATGAAGAGGTATTGAAGTCCGATACCCACGTGCGTGGCGCCGGCTCCACGGTGGCGAAGGTCATCAATGGCGAACTGCACGGCCACACGCTCACCGGCATGGCCGGTGTCCTGAACATCGGCACCGATCGCAACTGGAGCGGCTCGGTGTTTGACCAGGCCAACTGGTATGCCTATGGCCGACTGGCCTGGGATCCCATGGCGTCCTCGCGCGACATCGCCGACGAGTGGGCGCGCATGACCTTCGTCGACGACGATGCAGTGGTCGGGCCGGTGGTGGACATGATGATGGCCTCCCGCGAGGCCGTGGTGGATTACATGACGCCGCTGGGCCTGCACCACCTGATGGGTCGTGGCCACCACTATGGTCCGATGCCCTGGGATGCGGGCGGCCCGCGCGCCGACTGGACGCCGGTGTATTACCACCGCGCCACCGGCCAGGGCATCGGTTTCAACCGCAGCAGCAGCGGCAGCAATGCGGTGAGCCAGTACGCGCCACCGGTGGCCGCGCAGTTCAACGACCTTGCGCAGGTGCCGGACTCGCTGCTGCTGTGGTTCCACCACGTGCCCTGGGAGTACCGGATGCGTTCCGGCCGCACGCTATGGCATGAGCTTGTGGCGCACTACGCGCGGGGCATCGAGGCGGTGCGGCAGCTGCGCGCGACCTGGGCGCAACTTGAGGGCCGTATCGATGCGCCACGCCACGCGCAGACCGCAACTTTCCTGGCCATCCAGGAGAAAGAGGCGCAGTGGTGGCGCGATGCCAGCATCGCCTACTGGCAGAGCCTCAATGGCCTGCCCCTGCCCGCGGGCTACACACCACCGCCACAATCGCTGGCCTACTATCAGGGCCTGTCCTTCCCCGAGGCGCCGGGAAACTGAACGACCATGCCTGACACCACGGCCACAATCCAGGGTTCCGCGCGCGATCGCGAGATCGTCGCCGCCAAAGTCATCGTCACCTCGCCGGGACGCAACTTCGTCACGCTGAAGATCACCACCCGCGCCGGCGTCACGGGCCTGGGTGACGCCACGCTCAATGGCCGCGAGCTGGCCGTGGCTTCCTACCTGCAGGACCATGTGGTTCCCAACCTGATCGGGCGCGATGCGGGCCGCATCGAGGATCTGTGGCAGTTCCTCTATCGTGGCGCCTACTGGCGTCGCGGGCCGGTGACGATGAGCGCCATCGCCGCGGTGGACGTGGCGCTGTGGGACATCCTCGGCAAGATGGCGGGGCTGCCGCTGTACCAGCTGCTTGGCGGTCGTTCGCGCGCGGGCGCGCTGGTGTACGCACATGCCAACGGCCGCGACATTGCCGAGACCAGCGCTGCGGTCGGCCAGTTCATCGACCAGGGCTTTCTCGCCGTGCGCGCCCAGTGCAGCGTGCCGGGAGTGAAGAAGTCCTACGGCATCTCGGCCGCCGGCAAGGCCTATGAACCGGCCGAAAGTGAGCTGCCGCTCGAAACCGTATGGAGCACGCCGCGCTATCTGGAGATCGTGCCGCAGCTGTTCGCGCAGCTGCGCCAGGATCATGGCAGCCAGGTGGAGCTGCTGCATGATGCGCATCACCGCCTTACGCCCATCGAGGCGGCGCGCCTGGCACGTGACCTCGAGCCGCATCGTCTGTTCTGGCTGGAAGATGCCACGCCAGCCGAGAACCAGCGGTCCTTCGAACTGATCCGCCAGCATTCGGTGACGCCGCTGGCCGTGGGCGAGGTGTTCAATTCGATCTGGGACTGCAAGCACCTGATCGAGAACCAGCTCATCGACTACATCCGCACCACCATCGTGCACGGCGGCGGCATCACCCACCTGCGTCGCCTCGCCGACTTCGCCGGGCTGCACCAGGTGCGCACGGGCTTTCATGGGGCTACCGACCTGTCGCCCGTGACCATGGGCGCGGCGCTGCACT
>DATKBK010000094.1:0-4441 GCA_035514045.1 Steroidobacteraceae bacterium
GCCGGTTGAAGCCCACCAGGAACAGCAGGCAGATCACGAACAGCACATGGTCGATGCCACCCAGGATGTGTTCAATGCCCAGCACCGTGTAGGCAACCGAGATCTCGCGCGCGCCGCGACTATCGTCCGCCGCGCCATAAAGCTGGACGCCCGGCTGCGACTCGGTGATGGTATAGACGCGCCGTTGCCCGTCGAGCCAGGTGATGCGCACCATGGCCGCCGAATAGTTCCGGCCCACGCCCTCAATCGACAGCGTCCCGATCAGGCCTCCCACGCAGATCAACTGCTGCCCGTCCTCGCGGCAGGGTTCCGGCCACCGCGGAACCAGTTCCTCCTCCACCGGCTTGCCGCCCGCACCGGCCGCGCCCCAATTCCATACGAACTGTCCGGGAGACAGCTCGCGCAGCGTGATCTCGGCCATCGTCAGCTCGTGCGCCAGTGCCGGCGGCGACACCGCCGCCACGGACAGCGCCAGCAGCGCAGCCACCCGGCACATGAAGGCCCTCACGGATCCACCCCGGGGGCCGCCTCGCTCGCAGCCATGACCGGCAGCGGTTCGTCCGTAGCGGTGACCTGAATGCGGTACTGCCGGGCAAGATTGCGCACTGCCTCGGTGCGCAGTTCCTGCATGCGCTGGTCACGCCAGTCCAGCAGCACGGCATCACGCAGCGTGTCGAACCCGGCGTCGGCGCCCTCCGTGCGCGATTCCACACGGATCGCGCGTGGGCCTTCGCTGCTGACAACAACATGCCATCGGTCCAGCGCCAGCGTGTCGAGGGCGGCCGCGAACGGCGCGCCGAAGCTGGCGACGATTGTGGGGCGGGGCCGGTCGCGGAATACCCGCAAACCACTCTGCAGATCCGGCTGCGTATCACTGTTGAGCGCCGCGACAAACCGCGCCACTTCTGCCGCGTCGGGCGTGCCCACGATGACCGCCTCCTGGAAGTCGATGCGGGGCGGCTGGTCGTAACGTGAGCGCTTCTGTGCGAACCAGGCACGCAGCTCGGCTTCGTCCACCGCCGGCAGCTGCAGGTTGGCCTGCACCACATTCAGTGCCTTGAAGATCACCCGCGCGCGGATGGCGCTGTCACCCCGGTCCAGCCGCAGCGCCAGCCCCTCGCGGTAGAGCACCTCGTTGTCGATCCAGCGCTGCCGCAGCACTTCCAGCTCGGCGGAATCGGGCTCGCGGCCGCGATCATCAAAGTATATCGCGCGCAATTCAGCATCCACCGCAGCGTCGATGCGGATCAGTGCGGGATCCTCCTCGCCGGCGGCAAGCACATAGTCGAGCGCAAACAGGGCTGCGCCGAGCAGCAGGAACAGCAGCAGCGGCTCGCGCAGCAGGCGCGACCAGAGCGTGGGTGGTGCATTGACGGTCATGTCTTTTCGTGATCCTGGATGAGTGGATTGCTAAGGAGTTGCTGCGGCGGCGCCTGCGTCCGCAATGCGGGCCCGCAAGGCCGTAGCTGCCACAGGATCCGTGCGCGCGAGCGCGCCTGCCATCGCGAGCAGCGGGTCGCGGGCGGAACGAAAATCAGGGCTGATGCGCAGCACCTCGAGCAGTGGTGCTTCGACCTGGGCGAGCATCCGGCGCGGATCCGGATCCGGTTGCACCCCCATGCCTGCCATCAAGTAGCGGCTGCGTGCCTGCCAGTACGCGGCCAGACGCTGCTGTCGGCGCGCGCCCTGCTCATCGCCAGGCGGACCGAAGATGCGGGTGGGATCCGCATGGAACGCTGCCAGCAACTCCTGCAGACGCTGGCGCGTGCCGGAATCAGCTGCATAAGCAAGACGCGGCGCACGATGCGACACGATGGGTCGGTCATCACTGTTTGCCGCGGCCGCTGCCGCAAAGCGCGCCAGGGCCTCGTCGTCAGCCACGATGGTGCCGTATGCTGCCAGCCAGTCGTCCAGCTGCAATTGCGTGCGTATCTGCTGTGCGGCCGACGTGATGGGGGTGCCTGCGGGATCTGGCCAGATGGAGCCGCTGGTCGGCATCCTTGCCACCAGCCCCAGCACCGGCGTATCCAGACTGTGCGTGGCCAGCACTGCCACGCTGTCTGTGAACACGAGGCGGAAAGCCGCGACCACGCTGCGCAGGCTGTCCAGATCGAGCTGGTGCAGCGGCAACCACTGGCAGAACAGGCCACCCGCTGCCACCCGGCGTTTCACGGCTGCGAAATGCTCAACGGTATAGAGCGAACCCGACCCGCTGCGTGCCGGGTGAAACAGGTCTGCAACGATCACGTCGTAATGCCCGCTGCCGGCACGCACGTAGCGACGCGCGTCAGCCACCAGCACGCGGGGCACACGCGAGATGCCCTGCAGGGCAAGCGTCGGCAGAAACGCATCGGAAGCTGCAATCACTTCTGGCACCAGCTCCACCGCGTCCACCTGCAGCGATGCATCGAACGCAGCAGCTGCAGCTGTCACGCCCGTCCCCAGCCCCAGGAACAGCGCGGTGCGCGGTGCGGGATGCAGCGCCAGCGGCAGCCAGGCCTGGCGGGCATCCGCCATGAAGGTCGTGCTGCTGCCTTCCTGGACGCGATTATTGATGTGCAGGCTGCGAACGCCGTCGACGTCTTCCAGCACGCTGACCGCGGCCATGACCCCCTCGCGGTGGCTCAGGATCCGGCCACCAGCCGGTACTTCGAGGAGTTGCAGCGCCGGCGCGGCCAGCAACGCTGCCACGCCGGCCGCCACTGCCCCTGCCGTCGCGCCTGCACGCCGCGTCACGCGCCCACCCTGCCAGGACAGCAGCAGCACGTAAGCTGCAGACAGCAGGGCAAGCAGGTATTGCACGCCGAGCATGGGAAGCAGCAGCACGCCCACCAGCAGCGGCGCGATACACGCGCCCATCGTATTGGCAGCGATGGCCCGACCCAGCGACCAGCCCTGTTCGCGCGCCTCGACGCACAACTGGGTGAACAGGGCGCCCATCGCAATCGCTGGCAGCACGAACGCCACCGCCGCGACCAGCCCTTCCGCAAACAGCGCGGCTCCAAATCCGCCGCCCAGGTAACCAATCGTCCACGATTTGAGCGCACCTGCCAGCCAGAGGCTGAATGCGCCGGCCACGCAGGCCAGCGCCGTGACACCGAGCAGCACATTGCGTTGCATGCCTGCTGATCCGGATCCAGTCAACCATCGCTGCCAGGCCGCTGCACCTGCGGCGGAGCCTGCCAGATACACCGCGAGCAACAGCGAATAGGTGTAGACCGTGTTCTCGGCCACCTGGCTGAGCGCACGCACCACCACCACCTCGTAGCCGATCCCCAGGAACCCGGTAAGCGCCAATGTGGCAAGGATGGCGCGATTGCTGGCTGACGCACGCACTGCGGGTGCAGGAGCCAGCGGCTTTCCCGGCAGCGCAGGCAGCAACCGGAACGCAAGCAGCGCGCAGCCCAGACTCGCCAGTGCCGCCAACACGGCTGCGCTGCGCAGGCCCAACGCGGGAACGATCACGAACGTGGGCACCAGCGCGCCCGCGACCGCGCCGAAAGTATTGGCAGAATAGATCCCGCCAATGCCGTATCCGTCGCGCCGCACCTGGGCAAGCAGCCTCTCCATGGCGGGCAGGGTCGCGCCCATCGCCGCCGTGGCGGGCAACAGCAATAGCAATGGTCCGGCGAATGCCACGGTCCAGTGCCAGACAGGAGCTGGCGTCGACCCAGTCAGTCGCAACAGCAACTCGCCAGCATCGGGAAGAACCACGGCCAGCAACAGCGCCCACAACCCGATCACGGTTTCCAGTGCGCCGTACCAGCGCGCCGGCCATCGGCTGAGCGCAATGCGATCGCCCAGCCATCGCGCTCCCAGCGCAATGCCGCAGAAGAATGCCGCCACCACCGAAAGCACGGCGATGATCTCGTGACCGAGCCAGATGCCAAGCTGCTGCGTCCAGACTACCTGGCAGGCCAGCCCGGCGAACCCGGACAGCAGCATCAGCAGCCAGGCCAGCGTGCGCAGCGCAGCCTGATCGCCACGGGCCGCGACCGATTGCCTCTGTTTGACTGATGCCTTCACAACTCAACCCGCCTGCAGCGCCTGCAATGCGAACGCCGGCCAATGGCCGGCGCACGCATTCATGAACCTGCCCGGCACCCGCAATGCGTACCGGACAGTTGCTCGGCGCCTCCTGGCGCTACCTGATTCCGGCCACCGGCACGGAACCCGTTACCTCGATGAACACTGGGTTGCTGTAGAACCACAGTTCGCTCCAGGCCTCGACGTCTCTGTCCAGCCGCCGCCCGCCGGGCACTTCCGGCAGATGATCCGGGCAGGCCGCATCGGCGCAGACAATGTTGTTGCTCAGACTGTCCAACAGCGGGTTGCCCTGCGAGTCGGTGTCGTTGGGCACGCCAGCCGGGAGGTTGGTACCGCGCAGTCGCAGGTACTGCGAGTCCTCCACGCCCTTGATGCGGAAGAACATGCGCTTCCA
>DATKBK010000095.1:0-7910 GCA_035514045.1 Steroidobacteraceae bacterium
CATCGCGACGAGGCCTTCAAGGCCTGCCGCTTCATCATCGACGAAGTGAAACACCGCGTGCCCATCTGGAAGAAGGAACACTACGTTGCGGGGAACTCAGGGTGGGTCAATTGCGAGCGCTGCGCCACTCACGCGCATGACCACGACCACGATTCTGGCCAGCCGCGGCACGAACACGGCTAGCGCAAGCGACCCTTAACGTCCGCCGCGGAATCCGCCGGCGCCGCCAGGTGGCCCACCGCCACCCGGCCCACCGCCACCGGGTCCGCGCGCCGCGCCGCCGCTCACGCCCAGTGGTCCGCGCGGCACCTGCACCGTCACGGTCTGGCCATTGCGTCGCACCTCCACCGTGACGGACTCGCCCGATGAGCCTTCACGCGTGAGGGCGTTGAGCTCCCGCATGTCGAACACTCGCGAGCCGCCATAGGAAACAATCTGGTCCCCCGCCTGCAGGCCCGAACGCTCGGCACTGGAACTGGCGAGCACATTCATCACCTGGACCTGGGTGGGACGGCCGGTGGCAGTCAGATAGCGTTCGTACTCGGCGTCGCCAAGTTCCGCCCGCAATGCCCGCTGGGGATCAAGCTGGCCCTGGACCGGCTGGCCGGTGCGCTGCGCCTCGTACTGCGCCTGCATGGCCTGCACTTCGAGTTCCTCGGCGCGGCGCTCGATCCACTCGGCACGCTCCCGGGTAAACCCCGCCTCGACGAAGCGTGCCAGATCCCGCTCCCGCATGCGCTCCCGCATGGTCGCGGCATCGAGTTGGCCATCTTCGCCAAAGCGCCCCCGCAGTTCCGCGACGCGCGCGGCGCGCTCCTCGGCATTTTCTCCCGGACCGCGGCCGGCAAGCTGGCCGCCCGGCGCGACGAGCCTGCCTTCAAGTTCAGCTACCCGACCCTCGAGTGTTCGTGCTCGGTCGATCTGCGCCGCCAGCGCCCGCTCCAGGTCCGCGATGCGCACATCGTCGCTGGCATCGGTCTGCGGTTTGAAGGTGTCCGCGGTTTCGACGGGGCCAAGCCCGCCGCGCATGTAGAAGGCAATGGCGACACCAACCGCCAGCAGCGCCGCCACAAGGCCGATCTTCTTGATCATTCCCCACCTCTGGCCGGCACCGGAACGGGCCGGGATTGCCACGACCTGGCCGCATATGCGGCTGGCGCTGCAATGGAGCCTGCCCCCAATGCAGGCAGCAGGCAAGTTAAGTTAGCCCGGCCGGACCTGCCCGTTGCCCCGCACCACGTACTTGTAGCTGGTGAGCTGCTCCACGCCCACCGGTCCGCGGGCGTGGAAACGGTCGGTGGATATGCCGATCTCCGCGCCCATGCCGAACTCACCGCCGTCGGCGAACTGGGTCGAGGCATTGTGCAGCACGATGGCGCTGTCCACCTCGCGCAGGAACTTCTCGGCCGTCGCCGCGTTCGCGGTGACGATGGAATCGGTGTGCGCGGAGCCGAAGGTGGCGATATGGCGGATGGCCTCCGCCACGCCATCGACCACGCGCACCGCGATGATCGCGTCGAGGTATTCGGTGCGCCAATCCTGCTCGGAGGCCGGCACCACGCGTGCGTCGGCCGCCTGCGCTTCCGGGTCGCCGCGCAGCTCGCAGCCGCCCTCGGCCAGCGCAGACAACAGCATGGGCAGCACAGTCGGTGGCGCCGCACGATCGACCAGCAGCGTCTCGGCCGCACCGCAGATGCCGGTGCGTCGCAGCTTGGCATTCACCACCACTTCACGCGCCATCGCCGGATCGGCGTCGCGGTCCACATAGACATGGCAGAGGCCTTCCAGGTGTCCGATGACGGGCACGCGGGCTTCCCGCTGGACGCGCTCGACCAGGCTGCGGCCGCCGCGCGGCACGATCACATTGATGTGGTTGTCGAGGCCCGCCAGCATCATGCCGACCGCCGCACGATCGGCGGTGGGCACGATCTGGATCGCGGCCTCCGGCAGACCGGCATCCCGCAGCCCCGCGACCAGACAGGCGTGGATTGCGGCGCTGGACAGTCGGCTCTCCGAGCCGCCGCGAAGGATCACGGGATTGGCCGACTTCAGGCACAGCGCGCCCGCATCGGCGGTCACATTGGGACGGCTCTCGTAGATGATGCCGATCACGCCCAGCGGCACGCGCACGCGCTGGATCAGCAGGCCATTGGGCCGCGTCCATTCGGCGCTGACGCCGCCGACTGGATCGGGCAGCGCGGCGATCTGTTCCAGGCCCGCGGCCATCCCTTCGATGCGTTTGTCAGTCAGCAACAGCCGGTCGAGCAGCGCGGCAGACAGGCCGCGGGCCCTGGCCGCCTGCATGTCCTGCGCATTGGCCGCCAGGATCGCAGCTGCCTGGGTGCGGATCGCCCGCGCCGCGGCCAGCAGGGCCGCATTGCGACTGGCGCCACTGGCCAGAGCCAGTGCGGCCCGGCAGTGCGCCGCCGCGCGGCCGATGCCGGCCATCACGGACCCGAGGTCAGGACCCGAAGCTTCCACCGCCTGCATGCCGGTCATCCGTTGGCCACTCCCGCCTCCTCCTCCACCGCCGTGCGCAGCACCAGGTCGTCCCGGTGCACCACCTCGTCGCGGCCACGATACCCGACCAGCTGTTCGATTTCCCGGCTTTGCCGACCCATGATGCGCTGCACGTCGGCGCTGGAATAGGCTGTCAGGCCGCGTGCCAGCACCCGGCCGTCCGCCGCCGCCACGTCCACCGCATCGCCGCGCTCGAACTGCCCGACGACTGCAGTTACCCCCGCCGGCAGCAGGCTGCGCCCGCGTCGCAGGGCGCCAGCCGCGCCCGCGTCAATCGTCAGCACACCGGCGGGCTTCAGGCCACCGGCGATCCACTGCTTGCGCGCCGTGGCAGGCGTTGCCGAGGGAATGAACCAGGTGCAACGGGCGCCCGCCTCGATCCGCTGCAACGGGTTGAGCGGATGCCCGGAGGCAATGCACATGTGGCAGCCGGCATCCAGCGCAATGCGCGCCGCCACGATCTTGGTGGCCATGCCACCGGAGCCGACCTCGGAGGCCGAGCCGCCGGCCATGGCCTCGATGCGCGGCGTGATGCCGCGTACTTCAGGCACGAATTCCGCCTCCGGCTGCAGATTGGGATCGGCGGCATACAGGCCGTCGACATCCGACAGCAGCACCAGACAGTCGGCGCTGGCCATCTGTGCCACACGGGCGGCCAGGCGGTCGTTGTCTCCATAGCGGAGCTCGGCCGTGGCCACCGTGTCGTTCTCGTTGATCACCGGAATCGCACCCAGTTCCAGCAGGGTACTGAGCGTGGCACGCGCATTCAGATAGCGGCGGCGCTGCTCGCTGTCTTCCAGGGTAAGGAGCAGCTGTGCCACCGCCGCGCCATCTTCCTCCAGCAGCTCCTTGTAGGCATGGGCGAGCCGGATCTGGCCCACCGCGGCCGCAGCCTGCTTCTGCTCCAGCGGCAATGCGCCCTTGCCCAGACCCAGCTGCCGTCGCCCCAGCGCTACGGCGCCAGAGGACACGACGATGACCTGCTGGCCGCGCCGGCGCATGCGCCGCAGATCCTCGACCAGCGCCTCGAGCCAGGAACGATTCAGCCGACCACTGTCCTGGTCAACCAGCAGCGCGGAACCCACCTTCACCACGACACGTCGCGCCTCGCTCAGCAGCGAGGGAGTGGCGGCTCGTTGGCGGGTGCGTTGTTGCATGGTGCAGGCCAACTATAGCAGCGCTTTCTCCGTTGCCCCCCGTCATCGCTGGTCCTAATATCCTTGTCAGCGAGCTTGGGAGAACAGGGAGCGACCGTGGGCAGAGATTACGAACCCGTCAAAGGCCAGTGGTACGAAAACGTGGAAGAGGAAGAGACCTTCCGCGTGCTGTCCGTCGACGAGGATGGTGAGCTGGTAGAGATCGAATACCTCGACGGCGACATCGAGGAGCTTGACCTTGACACCTGGCACGAGCTCGACCTGGAACGCATCGCGCAGCCGGAGGGCTGGGTCGCGCCCGAGGCCGCGCCAGCCGCAGGCGACGAAAAAGAAGACGAGGACGAGGAAGAGGACCTCGACGACGATGACGACGACTGGGACGAGGACGACGATGACGAAGACGACGACGACTGGGAAGACGACGAGGACGACAGCGACCGCTATTGAGGCGGCAAAGGCCCCGGTCCGGCCGGCGGTCCCGGTGGCCTGACTTGCATTCTGTGGCGGCTCGCCCGCATCCTTCGGGGCGGAAGGGGGATCTGTTACAGCGTCATGAATTCGACCACCAAGCCTACGATCGTCCCGGAAACGTCACTCGAACGGACCACGGACAGTCCCGGCCTGCTGGCGCGCGTGGCACGCACTGCGCTGCTGAAGCGGCTGGCGCTGGTGCGCGACGGCCAACTCACCATCCAGGACGGCCATGAGACCTTGCGCTTCGGTTCGCGTACCGAGCGCTCGGGCCTGGCCGCAACAATCACGGTGCGCAGCCCGGAGTTCTGGTCGCTGGCGGCCTTCGGCGGCACCGTGGGCGCGGGCGAGTCGTACATCCAGGGCCACTGGCGGTGCGATGACCTGACTGCGCTGGTGCGCATCATGGTGCTGAACCGGCAGGTGATGGAGGAAATGGAATCCGGCCTCGCGGCCAGTGGCGGCGCGCTGGTGCGCCGCCTGCTGCACTGGGTCAACCGCAACAGCCGGCACGGCAGCGCGCGCAATATTGCCGCGCACTACGACCTCGGCAACGACCTCTACCGGCTGATGCTCGATGAGACCATGGCCTATTCCTGCGGCATCTTCCTCACCGAAGAGGCAACGCTGAAAGAGGCATCGATCGCCAAGTTCGACGCGGTATGCCGCAAGCTCGCGCTCACCCCTGCGGATCACCTGGTCGAGATCGGCACCGGCTGGGGCGGTCTTGCCATCCACGCCGCCGAACGCTTCGGCTGCCGCGTCACCACCACCACGATCTCGCGCGAGCAGCACGACTACACCCAGGCGAAGATTGCCGAGCGCGGCCTTGCAGATCGCATCACGCTGCTGTTCAGGGACTATCGCGATCTGACCGGCCAGTTCGACAAACTGGTGTCGATCGAGATGATCGAGGCGGTGGGCGCGCGCTACCTCGACACCTATTTCCGCAAGTGTTCGGCGCTGCTGAAACCCACCGGCGCGATGCTGCTGCAGGCCATCACCCTGCAGGACCAGCACTACGCGCGCGCACTGCGGTCGGTCGACTACATCCAGCGCTTCGTGTTTCCCGGCAGCTTCATCCCGTCGGTCGGCGCCATCGTCGAATCAGTGGCGCGCGCGTCGGACCTGAAACTGTTCAACATGGAAGACATCGGGCCGCACTATGCACCGACCCTGCGTCTGTGGCGCGAGCGCTTCAATGCCAACCTCAAGCGCGTCAAGGAGCTGGGCTATCCGGACAGCTTCGTGCGGCTGTGGGAGTATTACCTGTGTTACTGCGAGGGCGGCTTTGCCGAGCGTCAGCTCGGTGATGTGCAGATGCTGCTGACCAAACCCGACTGCCGCCGCGCGGCCATCGCCGCAGCCTGAGCAGCGCAGCGCGGATGCCGGAGGACATGCCCGGCAAGCTCGCAGAGCTGGTGGGCGCAGATGCCGTGCTCACGGCGCCGTCCGAGCTTGCACCCTATCTGACCGATCATCGCGGCCTGTACCGCGGCGCCGCCGCGGCGGTGGTCCTGCCGCGTACCACCGAACAGGTGTCGCGGCTGCTGGCCTGGTGCCAGGCCGCACGCGTGCCGGTGGTGCCACAGGGCGGCAACACCGGCTACTGTGGTGGCGCGACGCCCGACGCTTCCGGACGTGCCGTGGTGCTGGCCATGGCACGCATGAACCGCATCCGCGGCGTCGACGCCGCCAACTTCGCCCTGGTGGCCGAGGCGGGCTGCACGCTGGCCAGCGTGCAGGCGGCCGCCATCGCGGCGGACCGCCTTTTTCCGCTCAGCCTCGGCTCCGAGGGCAGCTGCCAGATCGGCGGCAACCTGGCCACCAACGCCGGTGGCACCGCCGTGCTGCGCTATGGCTGTGCCCGCGACCTCACCTTTGGCCTGGAGGCCGTACTCGCCGACGGCAGTGTCATCTCGCAGCTCGCGCCGCTGCGCAAGGACAATACCGGCTATGACCTGAAGAGCCTGCTGATCGGCAGCGAAGGCACCCTGGGCGTGATCACGGCCGCCTGCCTCAAGTTGTACGCGCTGCCGGGAAGCATCGCCACAGCCTGGGTCGGCATCCCCTCGCCGGCCGCTGCCATCGAACTGCTGGCCCGATTGCGCGCCGCCAGTGGCGACCGTCTCGTCACCCTGGAGCTGGTGCCGCAGGTCGCGCTGCAGCTGGTACTGAAGCACATCAGCGCCGCCCGCGATCCGCAGCTACCCGTCTCACCCTGGTATCTGCTGATCGAGCTGTCAGGCGGCGCTGGCGAGGATGTCGACGGACCGTTGCAGGAAGTGCTCGGCGCCGCAGCCGAGTCCGGACTGGTGGTTGATGCCGCACTGGCGCGCAGCCAGACGCAGCGCGAGGACTTCTGGCGCCTGCGCGAGTCGGTGCCCGAGGCACAGCGCCAGGCCGGCGCCAGCCTGAAGCACGATATCAGCGTGCCGGTGGATGCCATCCCGGCGCTGGTCGCGCGCGGTGCCGCGCTGTGCGAACAGCTGGCGCCCGAGGGCTATCTCATTGCCTACGGGCACGCCGGCGACGGCAACCTGCATTTCAACCTGAACCAGCGCGAAGGCGCCGACCGGGCATCCTTGCTGGCGCGCGCGGCACCGCTGCAACGCGCGGTCCACGATCTGGTCGCCGCTTTGGGCGGGAGCTTCAGCGCCGAGCACGGCATCGGACAGCTGAAGGTCGAGGAGCTGCGGCGCTACGCGCCGCCGGCCGAACTGGCCGCCATGCACCGGATCAAGCAGGCACTGGATCCGCACGGCATCCTCAACCCCGGCAAGGTCCTGTAACGCACTGAACCTGCCGCCCGGCCACGGTGGGGTATTCTTGCCGGGATGCCCGGTTCGCCCAGCCGCTCCATTTCCCTGCCCATCGTGCTCAGCGCGATCACGGTGCTGATGACCGTGGCGTTGCTGGTGGGCTGGATCCTGGTGATCAGCGAAAACCTGCCGCTCAACAGCGCGTTCGCCGGCAACCGGTGGCTGCTGGCCGGGGGCATCGCCTCGTTCCTGCTGGTGGGCAGCGTGCTGGTGCTGTTCAGTGTCTCGCTGGTGCGTGAGATCCTGGAGAGCCGTCGCCAGCAGATGTTCATCGATTCCGTGACCCACGAGCTGAGGAGCCCGCTGGCATCCATCAAGCTGTGCCTGGACACGCTGGCACGACCGGGATTGTCAGTGCCGCAGCAGGACGAACTGCGCAACATGATGCAGTCGGACGTGGAGCGGCTGACGGTATTCGTCGACGACATCCTGCAGGCCAGCCGGATTGCGCATCGCCGCCGCTCGCAGACATGGACCATGGTCAACGTCACGGCGCTGATCACGAACGTGATGGAGAGCATCGGTCGCCGCTACGGGCTGGCGGATGGGACCTTCCTGCTGCGCGCACCGGCCGGCGTCGAGACCTCCACTGACCCAACCGCACTGGAGATCATCATCAAGAATGTGCTCGACAACGCCGTGAAGTACTCGAGCGGTGCGCCCAGCGTGCAGATCGATTTGAGTCTGCAGGACTCGGGACACCTGGACATCGTGGTGCGCGACCAGGGCATCGGCATCGAGCGCAACCAGCTCAAGCGCGTCTTCAAGCGCTTTCACCGGGCCCCGGACCCGCTGGTCAACGAGCGCAGCGGCTCCGGCCTTGGACTGTTTGTCGTGCACCGCCTGGTACGCAACCTCGGCGGTCGCATCCGGGCGGAGTCGGATGGACGAGGCAAGGGCACCACGATGCGCATCCGCCTGCCGCTGAGCAGCACACGAC
>DATKBK010000096.1:0-9755 GCA_035514045.1 Steroidobacteraceae bacterium
CACCCGATCGCCGGCCGCGATCATGGCGTAGTCCTCGATGGCCTTGCCGACCAGGCCGCGGATCTGGGCGGCCAGCTTGCGCTTGGTGGCCGACATCTCGACGACACTGGCGTTCATCGCGCCTCCTCCAGGTAGCGGGCCTCGAGGTAGCGCAGCGCCGGCGCGGCCGTCAGTGGCTTGCCGGTGACCTCGTGCACCAGATCCAGCGGCGCAAGGCGCGCGCCGGCGGCATGCACGTTCGCGGCCAGCCAGCCGGTGATCACGCCGAACTCGCCGCGCTCCAGCTGCTGGTCCAGCGCGGGCTGCTCGGCACGCAGGCTTTCATACAGCTGCGCCGCCACCACCGTGCCGATGGCATAGGAGGGAAAATAGCCGAACGCGCCGTGCGCCCAGTGGACGTCCTGCAGGCAGCCCTCGGCGGCATCGCCTGGCGTCACCTCAAGCCTGTCGCGCATGCCGCGATCCCAGGCACCGGGAAGGTCGCGCACCGCCAGCTTGCCTTCGAGCAGGTCTTTCTCGATGCCATAGCGCAGCAGCACGTGCATGGAATAGGTCAGCTCATCTGCGTCGACGCGGATTGCGCCACGCCGCACCTGGGTCAGCAGGCGATACAGATTGCCCGGCTCCCACTCCGGCCCGGATACGCCGAAATGCTTCTCCAGCAGCGGCCGCAGCCAGACCAGGAATGGGCGGCTGCGGCATACGATCATCTCGATGAACAGCGACTGGCTCTCCTCCAGCGCCATGCCACGCTCCTTGCCCACCGGCTGCGAGCGCCACTCGCGCGGCACCCCCAGGTCATACAGCGCATGGCCGGTCTCGTGCATTGCCGCCAGCAGGCCCTTGAACGGATCGCCGGCATCGAGCCGGGTGGTCACGCGGATGTCGCCGGCCACGCCTTCGGTGAACGGATGGTCGCTCTCGTCCAGCCGGCCGCGGTCGAACCGGAAACCGAACGCCTTCATAACCTCGACGATCAGCGCCCGCTGGCGCCCCGGGGTGAATTTGCCGGTCAGCGGCAGCGCCTGGACCTCGCGCTGACGCTCAATGGCCTCGCGGATCAGTGACGGCAGGCGGCGCGCCAGCTCCCGGAAGGTGCGGTCGATGCCGGCGCAGCGCATGCCGGGCGAGTAGCCGTCCATCAGCGCGTCGTAGGGCGCGAGGTTCAGCGCCTGACCCAGCAGCGCCGCCTTGTCCCGCACCAGCAGCAGCACCTCTTCCAGGCAGGGCGCGAACACGGCAAAGTCTTTTTTCTCGCGCGCCTCGGCCCAGCGCACCTCGGCCACCGAGGTGGCCCGCGCCAGCCGCCCGATCAGCGACACCGGCGTGGCGATGGCATGATCGCGCTGGCGCAGCATCTGGCGCAGGTTGGCGCGCTGCCATTCATCGAGCGCGCCGGCGCCCGCCTGGGCGCGGTCAAGCAGGCGGCTGACTCTGGGCGAAGTGAGGATGGCGTGTTGCTCCGTTTCGATGGCAGCCAGCTGCTCGCCGCGAACGTCGGCACTGCCGCGCGGCATCATCACGGCAGCATCCCAGCGCAGCAGCGACAACGCGCCGCCAAAGGCATGCAGACGCTGCCACTCCTGTTCGAGCTGTTTGTACGGGGTGGCCGCCATGGTTTTGCCCGCCAGGGCGAGCGGCCCGGCGGGAAATGGATTCTACCCGGGTCGCGCACCGCAATTGGGGGGGAACAGAGGGTGCCGGGACCCTCCCCTTTTCGGCTCAGGCTGGCGGGGGCTCCGGCAGGGCGGCGCCAACCGCCTGCCCGCCCTGCGACCCCTTCAGGCGGTCGATCAGCCGCGACAGATACTGCGGCGAGCGGGTATTACGGGCGATCCTGACATAGAGCGCGGGCACCACGAACAGGGTCAGGGCGACGGCGAACAGCGAGCCGAAAACCACCGTGGCGCCGATCGACTGGCGGCTCTCGGCGCCCGCCCCGGTGGCGAGGGCCAGCGGCAAGGCGCCAGCGGCCGTGGCAAAGGTTGTCATCACAACCGGACGCAGGCGGGTCACCGCGGCGTCGATGGTGGCTTCGACGAACTCGATGCCGCGGTCGCGCAACTGGTTGGCGAATTCCACGATCAGGATGCCGTTCTTGCTGGCTATGCCGATCAGCATCACCGCGCCGATCTGGCTGTAGATGTTGATCGACGAATCAAACAGCCACAGTCCAAACAACGCCCCGGTGAGTGCCATCGGCACCGAGGCCAGGATGACCAGTGGATGCACGAAGCTCTCGAACTGTGCGGCCAGCACGAGATAGACGATCAGCAGCGCAAAGGCGAAGGTGAGCATCAGCCCGCCGGAGGAGCGCTTCAGCTCGCGCGATTCGCCGTCGTATTCGATCTGGACCGGTACATCGCCCTGCTGCTCGCGCACCACGCCCTCGAGGTAGTCGAGCGCATCACCCAGCGCATAGCCGGTATTGAGGTTGGCCGTGATCATCACCGAGCGCAGGCGGTTGAAGCGCCGCAGCTCCGAGGCGGCGCCGGTTTCCTGGATCTCGACCACGCTTCCCAGCGGCACCAGCTCCCCGGTCTTGTCGGAGCGAACGTAGATGTTGTCCAGGTCGCCGACCGAGGCGCGCTGTTCATCCCGCGCCTGCAGCACCACGTTGTATTCGTCGCCACCCATCAGGAAGGTGGTGACCACCCGCGATCCGAGCATGGTCTCCAATGCGCGCGCCACGCTGGTCAGCGACACGCCGAGGTCAGCCGCCTTGTTGCGGTCGATGCCCACCCGCAGCTGCGGCTGGCGTTCCTGGTACTCCATCTCGAGGTTGGACAGGCCTGGATTGGCCGCCGCGGCCGCGATCACCCGGTCGGCCACAGCGGCGACCTCGCGGTACTCCTGTCCCTGCAGGACCAGCTGCACGGGACTGCCGGATCCGCCCAGGCCCCCGGGCGTTCGCGGCACCACGCGCGCACCAGGAATGTCGCGGGTGCGCTCCTGCAGACGCGCCACGATCTGCTCGGCAGTGTCGGGCCGTTCGCCCCAGGCCTTGAGCGGCATGAACACCATGCCGTTGCTCACCGAGGCCTGGTTGTTCCAGTTGCCGGTGCGGCGAACCACGCGGGTGGCATTGCCGCGCTCCACCTCATCGAAGGCGATCTCTGCCACCAGTTCGAGCTGGCGCTGGGTGTATTCGAGGCTGGACCCTTCCGGGCTCTGCACCATGATCTGGATGCGGCCCCGGTCCTCACGCGGCGCAAGCTCAGTGGCCAGGCGCATGCCCGACCAGGGCCAGCCCACCACCAGCAGCAGGATGGCCAGCGTGGCCGAAGTGCCGGCCGCGGACAGTACCCAGACGGGTCGGGCGCCGGCCAGCGTCCAGCGCAGGGCATCGCGGTAGTTCGAGGCCACCGACTTGAACATGCGATCGACGCCAGTGGCCAGCCGCCCGCGCTTGATGCCGCCGGCGAACAGCTTCGAGGTCATCATGGGAGTGAGAGTCAGTGCCACCAGTGCCGAGAACACCACCGCGGCGGCAATTGACACGCCGAACTCCGCGAACAGCCGCCCCACATTGCCCTGCAGGTAGGAAATGGGCAGGAACACCGCCACCAGCACCATCGTGGTGGCGATCACCGCGAAACCGATTTCGCGGCTGCCGTTGATTGCCGCCAGCAGCGGCGGCTCCTTGAGCTCGATGCGCCGGACGATGTTCTCGAGCACCACGATGGCGTCATCCACCACCAGCCCGATGGCCAGCACCGCGCCCAGCAAGGTGAGCGTATTGATGGAGTAGCCCAGCGCCGCCATCACCGTCGCCGCGGCCAGGATCGACACCGGGATGGTCACGGCCGGAATGAGCGTGGCTCGCAGCGTGCCAAGGAACAGGAAGATGACCACCAGCACGATCAAGCCGGTCTCGGCCAGCACCACCATCACCTTGCGCATCGATTCGCGGATGAACACCGAGTTGTCGATGTTCACTTCGAGGGAAATGTCCGCCGGCAGCCCGTCGCGGATCAGCGCCATTTCGCGCTTCACCGCGTCGGCCACCTCCAGCACGTTGGCAGTGGACAGCGGCGTGACCGGCAGCAGCAGCGCCGGCCCCGCATCGGTGCTCGAGCCGCCGCGCTGGTTCTCCGCGGCCAGCTGCACCATGGCCACCTCGCTCAGACGCACCAGGTAGCCGTCCGCACCCCGGCCGACGACCAGATTGCGGAACTCCTCCTCATTGCGCATCGTGGTGTCGGTGCGCAGGGTGAACTCGCGCTGCAGCGATTCGATACGTCCGGCTGGCAGCTCGATGTTCTCGCTGCGCAGCGCGGCCTCGATGTCATTGACCGTGACCCGGTGCGCCGCCATCGCGCCGCGATCCAGCCAGATGCGCATGGCATAACGGCGCGCGCCATTGATGAACACGCTGGCCACGCCGGACACGGCCCCCAGGCGGTCCACCAGGTAGCGCTCGGCGTAGTCGGTGAGCTCCAGCCCGTTGCGCGTATTGCTGGAGAGGATCACGAACAGCACCGGGTCGGCGCCGCTGTCGACTTTCTCGACCTGTGGTGGATCGGCCTCGTCGGGCAGGCGTCCCATCACGCGGGTCACGCGGTCGCGCACGTCGTTGGCCGCCGAATCGATGTCGCGACCGGTGTTGAACAGTACATCGATGCTGGCGCGCTCGTCGCGGCTGCGCGAGGTCACCTTGTCCACGCCCTCAAGGCCGGCGACTTCGTTCTCGAGCAGCTGGGTGATGCGCGTCTCGATCACCGCGGCATTGGCACCGCGATAACCCACGTTGACGCTGACTGCGGGCTGCTGGATGTCGGGATATTCTCGGATCGGCAGCCGCAGCGCCGCCATCAGGCCCACGATCAGCAGCAGCAGCGACACCACGGTGGCGAACACCGGCCGGCGGATCGAGACCTCGGACAGGTTCATGTGGCGGGAGGTTCGACAGCGGCCGCCGGCGCCCGCGCGGGCAGGGCGCCGGGCTCTGCGCCAACTTCAGCGGCAAGCCCCTGTTCGATCACCTCGGCGCCATCGCGAAGCTTCAGCGTGCCCTCCACCACCACGCGCTCGCCGGGCTGGATTCCGGCCGTGACTTCGACGAAGCCCGGTTCGCGCCGTCCCAGCGTCACCTCACGCTTGGCGACCGCCCTGCCCTCCAGCACATAGACGAACTGGCGCGCCTGTTCGGGCACCACGGCTTCTTCGCGGATCATCAGCGCCGGACGGTCGTCCTGCGTCAGGTCGACCGTGAGGAACATGCCTGGCTTCAAGGCCGCATCGCGATTGGGTACGGCAGCCCGCACGGTAACCGAGCGGGTGACTGGATCGACGCGCGAATCCACGCTGACCACCCGGCCGGAAAAGGTTCGGCCTGGATAAGCCGAGGTGCGGGCCGCGATGGCCTGGCCGGATTTCAACGCCCCGACATGCGACTCGGGCACGCCGAAGTCGACCTTGATGGCGCTGATGTCATCGAGCGTGGAGATCAGCGTGCCGGGATTGATCAATGCCCCGAGGCTCACCTGCCTGAAGCCGACGCGCCCCGTGAACGGCGCCCGGATGTAGGTATCGGCCAACCGGGCGCGCGCCGCAGCCACGCGCGCCTCATTGGATTTCATCGTGGCCTCGAGCTGCTCATGCTGTGCCCTGGACAGCGCCTGCGTCGCCAGCAGTTCGCGACTGCGGCCAAACTGGCTGCGGCTCTCTTCGAAGGCAGCGGTGGCGGCTGCAAGATCGGCCGCGACGGCCCCACGATCGAGTTCGACCAGCACATCGCCGGCCCTGACCTGCTGTCCGTCACTGAAATGAATCGCGGTCACCATGTTGGTGGTCTTGGAGGTGATGTTCACCGCCTCGTTGGCCACCGCCGTGCCGATGGCCTGCAGGCCCACGTTGATGCGGCGTTGCTGCGCGGGCGCGCTGATCACCGGGATGCCGGGCTGCACGCGCGGGGCGCCCACCGGCCCCGCGGCCAATCCGCCTGCGGGAGCATCGTGTTTGGATACGTAAATGGCCCAGGTCGCGCATACCAACGCAAGCGCGACGCTGGCAGCCGTGATTACAGTGCGCGGTTCAGCCATAGCGTCGCCATTATTGCACCGGCTCAGGGTGGGTGCGGGGCGCAAATTTCGCCAGCGCAAGCGAGTCAAGGCAGTCGTTGCCGCCAACTGTCGGCATTGGCCTACGGGCCCGCGAGCAGCATTTCGAGTCCCGAAGGCGGCGCGCCCTCGCCGGCCCAGAACACAGCCTGTCCGGATGCGCCCACCACCAGAATCCTGCCGGCGGTAGTGAAAGTCCGCACCGCATCGTAGGGTGCTCCGGTGGCTGCCACGGCCAGCCCCAGGCGCAGCCAGTCGGTCGCGGCGGCTTGCAGGCAGCAATGGGCCGCTGCCGTGCCACGGCGGCGATCCAGTGGCAGCGTGGCATCGGCAGTTGCTGCAGCGGACCAGAATTCCCGCTCGAGGACGGCGGCGAAGTTCTCGCCTTCCACCGTGGCCGCAACGCTGGCCAGCAATTGCGCGGCTGCGGCCGGTGCCGTGCCCCGCGCTGCATCCACGGGATCGAATGCGGCCAGCGCGGCCTCGCGAAAATCCGGCCCGGATACCAGCCGCGCCGCGGCACTGAATGGATTGAGTGGGGTGCGGGCCGGCGGCGCGTCAAAGCCATGGCCAACTTGCGCGAGCAGCGCCCGCGGCGTGAGCGCACCGCGCTGATCCTGGCGCAGCTCATCGAGAAAGGCGCCGACGGGCCGGTCAAGCAGTCCGGGATGCTTCAGTGCCAGTACGTCGAACAAAGCGATGAGCACCACCGCAGTGAGGCCGCGCCCATCAATGAGGGTGTGCCCGGCGGAATCCGGTGCCGCAAACCAGGCATCGGCCTGGCCATCGCGCGCGCGCAGCAGCAGCTGCGTGCGCGCCTTGCCGGCTGCCGCCGCCAGCTCGGCGGACGCGGCTTCGAAGCGCAGCGGTGCACCGCCGCCGCCGGACAATGCGGCATGCGGACCAGGCAAGGCAGACGGCCAGCCACCATCGGCCACATGCCATGCCCAGGCACGGCGCCAGAACGGCCAGTCGGCTGTCAGCGCGCCTACCCCGAGCGAAACCGTCACCAACAGGATGACGGTCAGTATCACCAGCACACGCTGCATCGTCACATGATACCGCTACACTTGGACGATGCCCCTGCGCATCTGTTTCATCGCCTCCGAGGTCGCGCCGCTGGCCAAGACCGGAGGCCTCGCCGACGTGGCCGGCGCGCTGGCCAAATACCTGCACGCAGCCGGTCACGACATCCGCGTCTTCATGCCGCTGTACCGGCAGATCGACCGTGCTGCGCTTGACATCTGGCCGGTGGAATTCCTGCGCTCGATTCCAGTCCGGCTCGGGCCGCACCCGCTGGTCTTCGATGTGCACACCGCGCGCCTGCCGGGCTCGGAGGCGATGATCTACCTGATCGACGCGCCGGCCCTGTTTGCCCGCGAGCGGCTATATACGCTCGCCGCCGACGAGCACCTGCGCTTTCTCCTGCTCACGCATGCGGCACTGCTGTGCTGCCAGCGTATGGGCTTCGCGCCACAGATCCTTCACTGCAACGACTGGCACACCGGCCTGGCGCCGTTGCTGCTGCAGACCGTGTATGCGTGGGACCAGCTGTTCAAGGGCACCCGCAGCCTGATGTCCATCCACAATATCGCCTACCAGGGGATCTTCACCGCGCAACGGGCCGCCGACATCGGCCTGGCCGACGCGGCCCACCTGCTCGATGCAGGCGAACGCGCCGCCGGCCACGTGAATCCGCTGCGCGAGGGCATCAAGCATGCGCACGCGGTCAGCACCGTAAGCCCCACCTATGCGCGCGAGATCCAGACGCCGGCGTACGGCTACGGGCTCGATGCCCTGTTGCGGGCGCGTGCCGGCGAACTCAGCGGCATCCTGAACGGCGTCGACACCAGTGAATGGAATCCGGCCACCGACCGCTTCCTGCCGCGGCATTTCGACGCCACGCGACTGGCCGTGAAAGGCACCTTGCGCAAGGACCTGGTGCAGCGGCTGGGGCTCGCCATGCCCGTGCGCCGTCGCGTGCCACTGATCGGCATGATCAGTCGCCTGACTTCCCAGAAGGGTTTTGACCTGCTGATGCAGGCACTGCCCCCGCTGCTGGCGAAGCACCCGTTCCTGTGCGCCGTGCTGGGCAGCGGCGATGCGCAGTACGAGGAATTCTTCAGTGACCTGGCGCAGACCCACCCGGCACGGGTCAGCTTCCACAATGGTTACAGCGAGGAACTCGCGCACTGGATCGAGGCGGCCAGTGACATGTTCCTGATGCCCTCGCAGTACGAGCCCTGCGGCCTCAACCAGATGTACAGCCAGCGCTACGGCACCATCCCCATCGTGCGGCGCACCGGTGGGCTGGCTGATTCGGTGCGGCACTTCGATCCTGCCACGGGCGAGGGTACGGGCGTGATGTTCAATGACTACGATGCGGCCGCGGTGACCTGGGGCATCGAGACGGCGCTGGGCTGGTACGCGAAGAAGGACCAGTGGCAGCGTCTGGTCGGCAACGCCATGGCGCAGGATTCTTCGTGGGAGCGGCGTGTGGGAGAGTACGTGGCGCTGTACGAGCGAATGCTCGCAAGGGAGAAGTTCAGCGCAGCTTGAGCTCGCCGCTGTGATCAAAGGGAATGGTCCTGATCAGACCCTTGGCCAGTTTCACCTTGCCCAGGACGCGATATTGGGGATTGCCCCGGTCGCGACTGCCCAGCAGGCGCAGCACCGCAGCGGCGGCATTGGCGGTGACATCGACATTGAATTCGGTCTCGCCCAGCGCGGGGATCACGAAATCGCGCTCCGATTCGCCGTCGGCAAAGGTCTCGCCGGCCAGCTGCACCTGATAGGTGATGCCGCGCACCGGCAGGGCGACATCATTCGGGTTCTGCACCCGCATGCGCAGTCGCAGCTGCTGCTGCAGCAGGTCGCCACCCAGCAGGCTGACGTCGATCACCTGCAGCCGTGGCATCTCGAGCCGCGTCGCGGCACAGCCGGACAACAGCGCCAGCATTGCGCATGTCAGGATCGCCCGCGCCCACATGGTCAGTTCCCCCGGTTGTGCAAATGGATCATCTCACCATAGCGCGCGGCGAGGTCCGCGGTAAGTGACTCCAGCGGCAGACGCCAGCTCCAGTTGCCCACCACGGTGCCAGGGCGGTTCAGGCGCGCCTGGCTGCCCAGATGCAGCAGGTCCTGGGCCGGCAGTATGGCCAGGCGGGCCACCGATGCCAGCACCCCACGCATCATCGCATCGGGCACCTCGTGATCTGCACGGCCGAGGTAGCGGCGCACCAGGTCGCGGGTGCCAGTGGGCAGCGACCCATACCATCCCACGGTGGTGTCGTTGTCATGCGTGCCGGTGTAGGCAACGGAATCGGGCTCATGCTGGTGAATGAGATGCGGATTGGTGGGGTCGCCATCGAAACCGAATTGCAGCACCCGCATGCCTGGCAGCGCGAAGGCCTTGCGCAGCGCCGTGACCTCGGGCGTGATCACGCCCAGATCCTCGGCCACCAGTTCGAGCCCGGGCAGCCGCGTTGTCACCTCGGTCAGCAGCTGGTGACCGGGCGCTTTCACCCAGCGCCCCCCGCGGGCGTTGCGGGCGCCTGCGGGCACCTCCCAACAGGCCTCCAGGGCGCGGAAGTGATCGATGCGCAGCAGTTCAAAGCGGTCCGCCTGCAGACTCAGCCGCGCCAGCCAGAAGCGGAAGCCGTCCCGCAGCTGCGACTGCCAGTCGTAGAGCGG
>DATKBK010000097.1:0-2199 GCA_035514045.1 Steroidobacteraceae bacterium
GGGGCCGCATGACCTGCCTCCGGAGCTGTCCGCGCTCAGCGGCATCGCGGATGGCACGGTGCGGCTGTCGATGGGACTGGAGGATGCCGGGGACCTGATCGCGGACCTTGCGCAGGCCCTGGCGGCGGAAGGCGGTTGACCTTATTAATGCGCGTCACGGCTCCGGTCAGTCCGGCTTGCCGTCGCGAAATCTGTGCGCCAGGACCGGAAAATCCCGCGTGCAGCATATGACAATTCCGTCATGCCCAGCCTCGTGCAATTGCGGCCCACCGGCCGCCCGGATCCTTTTGCCGCCATCGCCCCGCGCCTGCTGAGCGCGCTCGATGCCGAACTGGCGCGTTGTCCGCCCAGGCCGCCCGGCATTACTGCCTGCGTGGCCTGGCTGCAGGAGTCGCCCGAACACCTGGGCGCACGCCAGATGGCGGTGCGCGCCCTGGAAAACCTGCGCACCGCGCTGTTCACTGCGCCGGGCCGCGAGGCCGAGATGGCGCTGTTGTGGCGCGAGGCGCTGGCCAGCGCCTGCTATGCGCGCGTGGTGGCGGCGCAGATGAACTTCGACGGGCCGCTGCTCACCGGCGCCGGCCTTCTGCATCGCACCGGTGAAGTCGCCGCGCTGCGCGCGCTGGCGCGTGCCGAGGGCGCAGTGGGCCAGCGCTTGGTGGGTCCGGTGATGCAGCAGATCATGGAGGCCCACGACGATGAACTGGTGTCGCGCGTGACCCGCAGCTGGGGATTGCCCGGCGAGCTGCGCCTCACCATCCTGCGCTGGCGCGATGAACAGGAGAACCTCAACCGGCCGCTGTGCGTGACCCTGCTGTTGATGGTGCAGGCGCTGGCCACGCAGCTGGTGCATGCGGCGACCTGCACCCCGGGCCTGGTTGAAGCTGCGCAGCAGTCGCTGGGACTGCCCGCGTCACTGGTGGACGCGGGTCGCACCATGACGCGGGGCATTACCTCGCTGCTGGATCAGCTCGCACCACTGCCAGCCTAGCGACCGCTCGCGTCGACGTTTCGGCATCGCCAGGCCGCACCATCCCGGGGCGCAAAGCAGGCGGAATGTGATCCTGTTCCGGCTGCGTCGCGCCCGATTGTGACGCAGCCCATTCAGCGGCGCGGGCCGCGGCGGCTACCTTCTCTGCTGGCGTAGCGTGACCGGGGCACCGTCCCGGTGGCGGCGCGCAACCTCTGTTTCGCGACTTTCCGCGAGCCATCTGGAAGCACAAGATGTCGTTCAACCCGTTCAGGAAGCTGAAGCTTTCAACCCAGCTGTTCGCACTCGTTGCCATCACCCTGCTGCTGGCCGGCGGGCTGATCGCCCACGCGATGATGCAGGTGAGGTCAACTCAGGGAACGCTGCAGTTCACCATCGACAACCGCATGGGCTCCGGCCGCGACATTCGCAATGTCATCGATGCGCTGGAGCTGGCGGAGCAGAAGGTCACCCTGGTGATCGAGGGCGGCGAGGAAGCCACAGCCGCGGCTGCGACCCTGCAGGCCGCAATCTCCGCGGCCCAGGGCGATTGGGGCAACTACTTTCTGGCCAGCATGATTCCCGAGGAACAGGAACTGGCCGCTGCCACCACCCCGCTGCTGAACACGGCGTATGTACGCATCGGGCAGCTGCTCGAGAAACTCAACACTGGTGCGACCGCTGATCTGGTGCAATGGCGCCGTACCCAGCTGCGTCCGGCGATAGAAGCCGCGCGTGGCAACCTGTTGCGGCTCTTTGCCATCCAGACCAAGGCCGCCAACCTCGATCTGGCTGCGAATCAGACCGCCTACCGGGAGGCGCTGCGCGAGAGTCTGCTGATGCTGGCGGTCGGCGGCCTGCTGGCCCTGGTGCTGGCGTTGATGATCGTGCGCAGTGCGATGTCCCGACTTGGCGCAGACCCGGCCCAGGCCGCGGCGGCTGCCCGGCGCATTGCTGCAGGCGACCTGCAGTTCGAGATGGACGAGAACCAGGGCGGCAATCGCAGCCTGATGGGCGCACTGCGCCAGATGAAGGCCAGCCTGCTGCATGCAAAGCTCGACTATGAGGGTCAGCTGAAGGGCATCGCGCGCCTGCAGGGCGTGATCGAGACCACGCCCACGGGCGAGATCATCAGTGCCAACGACATCTATCTGAACCTGCTCGGCTACTCACTCGACGAGGTCAAGGGTCGTCACTACGGCATGTTCGTCGACAAGGAGATCGCCGAG
>DATKBK010000098.1:0-4286 GCA_035514045.1 Steroidobacteraceae bacterium
GAATCCTGTTTTTCATGGAAGCCCCACCAATAGTTGTTGCGGTGGAAGCTACTGCGGCGAGGGTTCAGGGGTCAAGGTATCGCAGTCCTTGCGGCGGCGTATCAAGAGGCCCAATCCGGCGGAGTGGCGGTGAAGCTCATGGCCTCGCCACTCACCGGATGAGAAAAGTCGATCCTCCAGGCGTGCAGGCATAGCGGAGGCTCGCCCACGTCCAGCGTCTGCCGGGGCAGGTCACTGCCATAGGCTGCGTCTCCCACCACCGGAAAACCCAGGAAAGCACAGTGGATGCGAATCTGATTCGTGCGACCGGTCATTGGCCGCGCCTCGAGCAGGCTGGTGCCGTCCGGTAAACGCTGTCGCACCGTGAACTGCGTGATCGCCACCGCGCCCCCGACTTCGTCCACCTCGCGCCTGCCGGACGCACGCGCCTCACTGCCGATGGGCGCGTCGCAGTGAAATGCATCCGCCGCCGGATGGCCCTGCACGCGCACCAGATAGGTCTTTCCCACGCGCCCTTCCGAGAACTGGCTCTGCAGTCGCCCGGCGAAGTGCCGGTTGCGCGCCACGATGACAACGCCGGTGGTATTGGCATCCAGCCGGTGCGCAGGTTTTGGTTTCTGGGGCCGGTAGACGGTGTTCAGGATCTGCTGCAAGGTGTTGCGCGCATAACGACCCCCCGGATGCATGGGCAACGGTGCGGGCTTGTTCAGCACGATCAACGCCTCATCCTCATGCAGCACCGTGACATCGCCGTTGACCGCAGGTTCGGTGGTGGATGGCAGTCGATGCAGCAGACGATCTCCGGCACGCACACTCTGCGTCGCCGCAAGCACCTGATGGCGGGAGTCGAGCAGGTTTCCAGTGCGGCATTCCTCTTCCCAGTAGCTAGCAGGCAGATGCCCCACCAGCCGGCAGAACGTGTCCAGCACGCTCATGCCTTCGCATTCCAGCGGTACGCGAAGCGGACGGAACATCTCTGCCGGCACGCTGCCAGGCAGTGGATCCGTGGCCTCGCGGATCGCCTGGTGGCGCTTCTGCAGGACTTGCGCTGCATGCTCCGCCTCGCTGCAGTGGCACCACGGACAGGACCTCCCGGGAACGAAGCGCGCGTCGCGCTGCTCGGCCGCGGTCAGCGGCGACAGGCACTTGAAACACTGCGCCGCGTCTGTCTCCTGCAGCGCCGGGTCAACGCCGACGCGCTGGTCGAAGACGAAGCATTCACCGCGATAGTGCGCGCCGCCACACTCCGAAAAATAGTTGAGAATGCCGCCGTCCAGCTGCAGCACGTTGCGAAAGCCCTGCGACTCCAGATAAGGGCCGGCTTTTTCGCATCTGATGCCGCCGGTGCAGAACATCACGATGGTCTGGTCCTTGAGTTCCGCCGGCAGCCTTGCCACCGCGGCGGGAAAGTCGCGGAAATGGTCCACGCCCGCGGCCCGTGCATTCTCGAACGTACCCAGCTTCACCTCGTAGTCGTTGCGGGTGTCCAGCAACGTCAGCGGCCGCCCCTCGTCCAGCCAGGCTTTCAACTGCTGCGGTGCCAGCTTCGGTGAGGTGCGCCGCGCGGGATCGATTCCCGGCACGCCGAATGCGATGATTTCCTTCTTGGTGCGCACCAGCATCCGCCGAAAGGGCTGGTGGGCAGTGTGGCTGTATTTCGCTTCAAGAGGTGCAAGCCCGGGAATCGACCGCAGGCGCGCCAGCAACGCTTCGACCCCTGCGAGGTTGCCGGCCACGAACAGATTGACGCCTTCATGGCTGAGAAGAATCGTGCCGCGCAACTGGTTTAGGCGGCAGAACGCCAGCAGATCGGTACGCAGGGCCCGGAGCTCATCCAGCGGAGCAAACCGGTAAGCGGCAATGTTCACCACGGGCAGTGAAGGCTGGATGCCAGCCGTTGATTCGGATATCACACTGCCAATGATAGAGGGTCAGGGTCGCCAGCGGCGAGGCGGTGCGACTCAGCCCGCACCCGGCGAATCCCATTGATCCGCCGGGGTTTCTGCATTGCGGGCGATCAGCGGCCGTCGCGATCCGAATCGCCAGGAACAGCGCGCTCCACGGTATTGCTCAACCGGCCCCAGGCGTCCCGCGTGGCGTGCTTGGCGCTATCCCAGTCGAGCGACGAGCGCCCCCGTGCAGCCCCCCACTCGCGGCTCAGGTCACTTTCCGCCTCATCAAACGATCGGCCTTTATTTCGCGAGTAGGAGTCCACGCCATACTTGTAGGCGGGACCATAGTCGTCATAGCTGCGCGTGCCGCCGACGTACGCCCGGCGGCCAAAGTTCTGGCGCCAGTAGGCATCCTCGGCCGCCGGATCGATGGCCTTGCCGATGCCCTTGCCGGCCAGGCCGCCCGCTACTGCGCCTGCAGCAGCACCCAGCGCCGCACCGACCGGTCCGGTCAGACCACCCAATGCAGCACCTGCAGCCGCCCCGCCCGCGACGCCGCCGGCCACGCCGCCAACAGCGGCTCCTACGCCGGTTGCGACGGGATGACCCGGATCGTTGTAATTGCGTTGGTTCATGAAGTACTCCTTGGTGATGGAGTCCGAACGTTACGCACCGTGAGGCTCAGCCTCGATAGGCCACCGACTGGAGCACAGGCCGGCGATGACGCCGCCGTCTTGTAGGATGACCCCGCTATCTTTTCTGGCGCGCCACCCACGGAGCCGGCGAAGGGCAGGACGACGCGGCCCCCCGCCGCCCTACCTGGCTTCGAAGGCGATCCCGTGCGCGCGCAGTTGCCCATCGATGAACTCGGCCCACTGGTTCGTGGGTGTCCACAGTGGCTTCACGTCGCTCCAGGCCTTCGCTGGATCTTCCTTCTCGTGGATCGTGCGATAGAGAAAGGTGACCGCCGAAGCGCGCATGTTCATCTGGCAATGCACGAGCACCTTCTTGCCCTTCAGCCGCTGCATCGCGGCGGCCATTGCATCCAGGTGCTTCGCTTCAGGCGCCTGCCACGGCATGGGGATGTGCACGAACTCCACGCCCTGGGCTGCGAGGATTTCGGCCTGATCCGGCACGGCATCGGGTGCATCGCCGGGAGCCAGCGAGATCACCGCCGCATAGCCCTCGGCCTTCAGCCGCTGCAGCGAGGCCCGGTCCGGCTGGCCGGCGGTGACCAGCAGCGGGCTGATGACACGTACATTCGGGGCAAGGATTCCCGCCACCGGGGAAGCCGGAACGGCAGGTTCGGCTGCTATCGCGGTGAAGCCGGCGGTGCCGGCGAGAAATGCCAGCAACGCCCGGAACGCATGACTCGTCGCAAGCATGTGAAGTCTCCCGTAGTTGAGCCGGTGATTCCTAGTCGGCGATCGTCTGATAGACCAGTGTCTGGAACTCCGACAGCAGCCGCGCATCGTAGGGATACTGCTGCGCCATGAGGATCGCGACAAGCTTTTCGGCCGGATCGATGGTGAACCAGGTGGTGGCCGCGCCACTCCAGCCGAACGCGCCGACCGAGCCGAGGTTGCCAGCGGCCGCGGGATCCAGGGTCACCGAAACCCCAAGGCCATAGCCCTCGCCGGGCTCCATCGTTCCCGGCTGCCCGCCCTGACTGATGTTCGGTGGCAGATGGTTGCTGGACATCAGCTCCACGGTCTTGCGACCAAGGATGCGTACGCCATCCAGTTCGCCGCCATTTAGCAGCATTTGCGAGAAGCGGGCGTAGTCGGCGGCAGTGGACCACAGGCCCAGCGTGCCGAATGGATGCTCGGCGAAGCGCTCGTATGTGGAGGGGCGCATGTCCACTGCCGGGTTCGCGGGAGTCCCTTCCGGCACGTCGTGCAAGGTCGCGATGCGCCCGCGCTGGTCTGCGGCAACGCCATATCCCGTGTCCTTCATACCCAACGGCGCGAAGATGCGCTGCCGCAGGAACTGGTCGATGGGCAGGCCCGAGAAGTGCTCGACGAGACGCGCCTGCACGTCGTGGCCGTAGCCGTATACCCATTGCTCGCCGGGGTGGTAAAGCAGGGGCACCTTGCCGAGCAACTGCATCTGTTGCGCGAGGGAATCCATGGTGGTTACCCAGATGCGGTGCTCGCGGTACAGCTGCGCCACCGGCGCTGGACCGCCACCGGCGCCAATGCCCAGAGTGTGCCGCAGGGCATCCTGAATGGTGGGCTTGCGACGCGGTGGCTCCAGGCGCGGGCTTCCGGCAGCATCCATTCCGGCATGGACCATCAGCCCCTTGAACTCGGGGATGTAGCGTTCGAGGGGATCTGCGAGCTGGAACCGGCCTTCCTCGTACAGCATGAGCAGCGCGACGCTCACCACCGGCTT
>DATKBK010000099.1:0-11708 GCA_035514045.1 Steroidobacteraceae bacterium
CGATGCCCAGCTTCTTGATCCGGTAGCGCAGCGCGCGAAAGGTCACGCCCAGCAGTTTTGCCGCGGCGGTCCGGTTATAACGGGTCTGCTCCAGCGCGCGCAGGATGGCCTCGCGCTCCATGTCGTCGAGCCGGTCGCCGAGCGGGCCTTCGATGCCGGACGCGTCCGCGGCGTTGCCAGCGGCGCTCTCCGCCACCGCACCGCGCGCGGGCGCGGCTGCAGCGGAGCCACTGCCTTCGCCCTGTACCACCCCGCGCAGTCGGATATCCTCTAGCCGGATCCTGCCGTCCAGCGACAGCGTCAGGGCCCGCTCCAGGATGTTCTCCAGTTCGCGGACGTTACCGGGAAAGCCGTGGTCGCGCAGTATCTCCAGCGCCTCCGGCATGATCTCGATCGGGTCCAGTCCGCCGCGGCGGGCGAGGCGGGTGAGGATGTGCGCGGCCAGTTCGGGGATGTCTTCGGGCCGCTCGCGCAGCGAAGGCACGCGCAGCTCGATCACATTGATCCGGTAGTACAGGTCCTCGCGAAACTCCCCGGCCGCCACCTGCTCCGCAAGCTGCCGGTGGGTGGCCGAAAGCAGGCGCACGTCCACCTCCTGCTCGGCGGTCTCGCCCACCGGGCGTACGCTCTTTTCCTGGATCACGCGCAGCAGCTTGACCTGCATGTGCAGCGGCAGGTCGGCGACTTCGTCGAGGAACAGGGTGCCGCCGTCGGCGCTCTGCACCAGGCCCTTCTTGTCGGCCACTGCGCCGGTGAAGCTGCCGCGCTTGTGGCCGAACAGCTCGCTCTCCATCAGTTCGCCGGGAATGGCCCCGCAGTTGACGGCAATGAAAGGGCCTTCACTGCGCGGCCCCGAAAGATGGATGAGGCGGGCGACCAGCTCCTTGCCGGTGCCGCTTTCACCGGCAATATGCACCGGCGCCTGCGAGCGCGCCACACGGGTAATCAGCTCGCGCAGTTGCTGCATCGGGGCGGAGCGGCCCAGCAGCCGCGGACCCTGGAAGGTGAGTCCGCCGTCATCGGGGCGTTCGGCCAGCTTCAACGCACTGGTGATCATGCGCCGCAGTTCGGCCAGATCCAGTGGCTTGGAAACAAAATCGAAGGCGCCGATCTTCAATGCGCGCACGGCGGTCTCTACATTGCCATGGGCGGTGATCACCGCGCAGGGCAGGCCGGGCCGGCGCGTCTGCAGCCATTCCAGCAGGTCCAGTCCGTCGCCATCGGGCAGGCGCATGTCGCACAGCACCAGGTCGAAGGATTCGGCCAGCAGCAATTGCTGCGCGTCGAGCAGTTTGCCCGCTGCCACCGACTTCAGTCCCATGCGCGCCAGTGTCAGGGCCACCAGCTCAACAAGGTCCGGTTCGTCGTCGACGATCAGTACGCGGGCGTCCGCCATTGCGCGGATGTTAAATCATTCTTCCCAGCGGCCGGGATCGGTGAACACCAGCCGGAACAGGCTGCCGCCCTCGGGACGCGCCTCGTGCAGCAGCGTCGCGCCATTGGACTGCGCCAGCTCGCGCGCCAGGAACAACCCCAGCCCGGTGCCGCGTGCCGCCCGGGTGAAGAACGGTTCGAACACGCGTTCCATGTCCTCGGCGGAGATACCGGGCCCACGGTCCGCCACTTCGACGAACGGCCGGCCGGTGCTGGCAATGCGCCCGAAGCGGATCTCCACCGATTCCCCGCCGGGCCGCAGGCCATGCGTGATGGCGTTCTGGCACAGGTTCCACATGATCTGGTGCAGCTGGGTGGGATCGGCGCTGATCTCAAGCTGGGTGCCTTCCTCCGGCGAGACGGCAATGTTGATCGCGTCGGTGCCGACCTGCAGCGTGGCGCAGAATTCGGCCCAGAACTCACCGATCCAGCTCGTGAGGTCGATCCGCTTCGGCCGGCTGGTGCCGCGGCGGGACAGCTCGAGCACGTTCTCGACGATATGGCTCACCCGCTCGGCGTTGTCGCGGATGATCTGCGTCAGGCGCTTGTCCTCGACCGGCAACTGCGGCGACTCGGCCAGCAGCTGGCTGGCATGGCTCATGGCCCCGATGGGCGTGCGGATCTCGTGTGCAATGCTGGCCGACAGCCGTCCGAGTGCCGCGAGCTTCGACTGCTGGATCTTCTCGGCCACCACGCTGGTGTCCTCGAGGAAGATCAGTACCGGTCCGGGGCGGGCGGTACCCAGATGTGCGAAATGGGGTCGGACCAACCGTGCACCATCGGCAGCTGTGAAAGTGGCGGCTTCCTGGCCATCGCCATGCTGGCGCCACGCCGTGAGCAGATAAAGCAGCCGCGGCGAGCATTCACCCAGCAGCGCGTCCGGCCAGGCATTGGCGTGACCGAGCAGCTCGGCGGCCGGGTCGTTGATGAGGCGGATGCGATCCTGGTCGTCCACCACCAGCATGCTCTCGCGCAGCCGTTGCACGATGTACTGCGACAGCTGGGCCAGGTTGGCGAGGTCAAGCTCCTGCTTGCGTACCAGCGCCTCGCTCTGGATCAGCCGGTTGGCCAGCGGCCGCACCAGCAATGCGGCCAGGAAGATCACCACACCCAGCACTGCGGCGCCGACGTAGCCGCCCTCGTCAGAGCCGGGCGCCAGGTCGCGGGCCAGCTGCTGGATCTGGATTGCAATACTGGCGGTGGACGCCATGAACAATGCGTCGCGATTGCCGGTGAGCAGCGCCATTGCGCCCACGGGCAGCAGCACCAGGATGCCGAGGCCGCCGGCCACGCCCTGGCTGGCCCACATCACCAGCGCTATGGCTATCGAATCGGTGACCGCATGGGTGAAGGCCAGCAACCTGAGGCCCATGAAGGGCAGGTGGCGTACCGCAATCAGGCCGATGCCGATGACGAAGTAGGCGGCGCAGATGATGGACAGCGGCACCGGGCGGTCGATGCCAAGCACCTCGGAGATGACCTCCGACTGGGCGGCCGCGAACAACCCGCCGGCCACCAGCAGGCGGTAGATATTGACCAGACCGATGACACGCCAGGCAAGATCCGAAGGCGCGCCCTCGGTTAGCGAGACCGGAATGCGGGAATTGGAGCGCATGGTCAGCGGGACTCTAGCACCGGGGCCTGCCGGGACCACCTGGTGGCGCGTGCAACTGTGACCGGGTGCGGCTTTTCCCTCTAGAATGTCGGGCTGTTGCCAACCAGAACGGCCGAGCCATGAACCTGCACGAGTACCAATCCAAGAAGATCTTTGCCGAGTACGGCATCCCCGTGCCAACCGGGTATGCGGCCGCATCTGCCGACGAGGCCGTCGCACAGGCGCGCAAACTCGGTGGTCCGGTGTGGGTGGTCAAGGCCCAGGTGCATGCCGGCGGCCGCGGCAAGGCTGGCGGCGTCAAGGTGGTGCGCGACCTTGAGGCGGTGCGCGCAGCGGCGGCGGCCATGCTGGGCACGCGGCTGGTGACCAAGCAGACCGGCGCCGAAGGTCTGCCGGTAGACAAGGTCTACGTCGAATCCGGTTCGGCCATCGAGCGCGAGATCTACCTGAGCCTCACGCTCAATCGCGAGCAGGGTCGTATCGCCGTGGTGGCCTCTGCTGCTGGCGGCATGGACATCGAAGCGGTGGCGGAAAAAGAGCCAGACAGGATCCTCAGTGTCGCGATCCATCCCGCGGTCGGCCTCGAGGCCTATCAGGCGCGCAAACTGGCCTTCGGCCTCGGTTTCAGCGGCGCCCAGATCGGCGAATTCACCGCCATCCTCAAGGCGTTGTACCGCCTGTACCTTGAGCAGGACGCGAGCCTGGTCGAGGTCAATCCGCTGATCGTCACCAAGGATGGCAAGCTGGTGGCGCTGGACGCCAAGATTGCCATCGATCCCAATGCGCTGTTCCGCCATCCGGAAGTGGCCGCGCTGCGCGACGTGTCGCAGGAAGATGCCATCGAGGCGCGCGCCGCCGAGCACGACCTGAACTATGTTTCGCTCGATGGTGACATCGCCTGCATGGTCAACGGCGCCGGGCTTGCGATGGCCACCATGGACATCATCAAGCTGCACGGCGGCCGGCCAGCGAATTTCCTGGACGTGGGCGGCGGTGCCACCGTGGAGCGCGTGAGTGCAGCCTTCGAGCTCATCCTGTCCAATGCCAATGTGCGGGCGATCCTGGTCAACATCTTCGGCGGCATCGTCCGCTGCGACGTGATTGCCGAAGGCATCATCGCGGCAGTGAAGCGGGTCGGCGTGCAGGTGCCGGTGGTGGTGCGCCTGGAAGGCACCAACGCGCCGCAGGCGCGCGTGATGCTCGCGGGCAGCGGCCTGGCGGTACGGCCGGCCGATGGGCTCACCGATGCTGCGCGCAAGGTAGTGGCTGCGGCAAAGGCCGGTTGATCTCCATCTGATTTGAAGGTTCCGCAATTTCCCATGAGCATTCTCGTCAACAAGCGCAGCAGGGTCATCGTCCAGGGCTTTACCGGCAAGCAGGGCACGTTCCATGCCCAGCAATGCCTTGCCTATGGGACGCGCATCGTCGGCGGCGTCACGCCTGGCCGCGGCGGCAGCAGGCACCTGGACCTGCCCGTATTCGACACCGTGCACCAGGCCGTGGCAGAAACCTCCGCCACGGTGAGCATGATCTACGTACCGGCCGCGTTTGCGGCCGACGCCATCCTCGAAGCGGCCGACGCCGGCGTAGAGCTGGTGGTGTGCATCACCGAGGGCATCCCGGTCAACGACATGATCCGCGTCAAGGCGGCGCTGGCCGGCAAACCCACGCGGCTGATTGGTCCCAACTGCCCAGGCATCATCACGCCGGATGAATGCAAGATTGGCATAATGCCCGGCTTCATCCACCAGAAGGGCTGCGTGGGCATCGTGTCGCGCTCGGGCACGCTCACCTACGAGGCGGTGCACCAGACCACGCAGATCGGTCTCGGGCAGAGCACCTGTGTCGGCATCGGCGGCGATCCGGTGCGCGGCACGAATTTCATCGACGTGATCGAACTGTTCGAGCGCGATCCGCAGACCGAAGGCATCGTGATGGTCGGCGAGATCGGCGGCAGCGACGAGGAAGCTGCCGCGGCGCACATTGCCAGGTATGTGACCAAGCCGGTGGTGGCCTACATCGCGGGCGTCACGGCTCCGCCGGGCAAGCGCATGGGTCATGCCGGTGCGGTGGTGGCTGGCGGCAAGGGCACCGCGGCCGACAAATTCCGCGCGCTCAAGGCAGCCGGCGTGCGTACCGTCAAGAGTCCGGCGGAGCTGGGTGCGGCCATGGCCGAACTGCTTGGCGCGAGCCGCAAGCAGCGCGCCGCTGCCGCCGCGGTGGGCGAACGGCCCGCAGCGATGCGCGCCAGGTCAGCCAGGAAGAAGACAGCCAGGAAGAAGACAGCGGGCAAGAAGTCCGCGGGCAAGAAGTCCGCCAGCAGGTATTCAGCCAGGAAGAAAGCTCCAGTGAAGCAAGCACCCGCAAAGAAAGCACCAGCGAAGAAAGCCCCCGCCAGAAAGGCGCCTGGCAAGAAGGCACCTGCCAGGAAGGCTGCCGGCAAGCGCTCGCGCAAGGTGCGGCGTCTGGCGCGCAAGAAGTAGCGCCCGCCGATGTCCCCCCGGGGGCCTTGTATTGCGCTGGCCCAGCTGAACCTGCTCGTGGGAGATGTGCAGGGCAATACCGGTCGGGTACGCGAAACGGCGCGCGCGGCGAAGATTGCTGGCGCCGATCTGGTGGTATTCCCCGAGCTGACGCTGTGCGGCTATCCGCCGGAAGACCTGCTGTTCCATCGCGGCCTGCGTATCCAGGTAGAGCAGGCGCTGGGCGAACTGGCGCGCGAAGTGGACGATGCGAGCTCCGGGCTGCCCGCCATCCTGGTCGGTTACCCGGAGTACGAAGGCAGCGCAGGGCAGCCGGTCATCTACAACTCCGCGCGCCTGCTGGTACCTGGCCGCGCGCCGGTCAATTACCGCAAGGTCTGCCTGCCGAACTACCGGGTCTTTGACGAGAAGCGCTACTTCACGGCCGGCAAGGCGCCGGTGGTGGCGCAGTTCATGGGCCTGCGGCTGGGTCTGGCCATCTGCGAGGATGTCTGGGAGCCCGAGCCTGCCTGCGCTGCAAAGGCGGCAGGCGCCGAGGCGCTGCTGGTGCTCAATGCCTCGCCCTATGAGCAGCGCCAGCAGCGTGAACGCGAGGCCGTGCTGCGCGCACGCACGGCGGATACCGGCCTGCCCATTGCCTATGTGAACCTGGTCGGCGGACAGGACGAGCTGGTATTCGATGGTCGCAGCTGCGCATTGAATGGAGATGGCCAGGTGGTGCTGCGCGCGCCGGCCTTCGATGAAGCGGTGGTCCTGCTGCAGGCCGCGCGCGAATCTGACGGTCGCGTGGCCTTCACCCCGGTTGCGCCCGCGGCCGTCGCGCCGGAGCTGGGCGCCGAGGAGAGTGTGTATCGCGCGCTGGTGACGGGCGTGCGTGATTACGTGAACAAGCACCGATTCCCGGGTGTCGTGATGGGCCTGTCGGGCGGTGTGGATTCTGCGCTGACGCTGGCCATCGCGGTCGATGCGCTGGGCGCCGGGCGCGTGCAGGTGGTGATGATGCCCTCGCGCTACACCAGTGCGATGAGCCGTGAGGATGCCGCCCTCCAGGCACACACCATGGGCGTGGCCTACAGCACGATCTCGATCGAGGGCATGTTCGACGCCACGCTGGCCGCGCTGGCCGCGCAGTTCGAGGGCCTTGCCCCGGACGCCACCGAAGAGAACATCCAGGCACGTTGCAGGGGCGTGCTGCTGATGGCGATCTCGAACAAGACCGGGCGCATGCTGCTCACCACCGGCAACAAGAGCGAGATGGCGGTGGGCTATGCCACCCTGTATGGCGACATGAACGGCGGCTTCGCGCCGATCAAGGACTGCAGCAAGCTACTGGTCTACCGGCTGGCCCGTTATCGCAACGACCTGGCGCTGCGGCGCGGGGAATTCGGCGCGGCGCCGCCCATCCCGGCGCGGGTGCTCGAGCGGGAACCCTCGGCCGAACTGCGTCCCGACCAGAAGGACACGGACTCGCTGCCACCCTACGAGGTCCTCGATCCCATTCTGGAGGCTTTCATCGAAGAAGATCTGTCGGTGGACGAGATCGTCGCGCGCGGCTTCGATCGCACTGTGATCGGGCGCGTGCTGGACATGGTCAAGCGCAATGAATACAAGCGCCGTCAGGCGCCGCCCGGCGTGCGGGTGAGCCGCCGCGCCTTCGGCCGCGACTGGCGTTATCCGATCACCAGCGGATACCGGCGCTAGGGGCCACGCCTCAGCCGCGCTGCCAGGGCTTCCACCAGCTGGAACTACTGCGCGACAGCGCCGTGGATTCGTCGGGGAAGTTCTCGCGGAACACCCGCTCGGAGTTCCCCGCCAGGTCCGTGTAGCCGAGCTTGGTATAGCAATGGATCATGATGCGCAGCGCGTCCTTCACCGCCGGTGCGCCATCGAACTGCTCGATGGCCTGGCGGGCGCGCTGCGCGGCGGCGACCCACGCGCCACGCTCCATGTAGTGCTCGGCGACCCGCAGCTCGTAGTCGGCCAGCCGGTTGCGCAGGTAGATCATGCGCTGCCGGGCGTCGGGGGCGTACTTGCTGTTCGGATAGTCGTTCACCACGATGCGCAGCGATTCGAAGGAATCGCGCGCCGTCTGCGGCACGCGTTCGGCCAGATCCACGTTCAGCCAGCGCTCCAGGGTCCACTGGGTGCGTTCGAAGTCGACCAGCCCGCGCAGGTAGTAGGCATAGTCGACGCGCGGGTCGGCGGGGTTCTCGCGAATGAAGGTGTCGGCCGCATCGCGCGCCGATTCCTTCTCGCCCAGCCTGTAGTAGGCATAGATCACGTCGACGCGACCCTGCCGGGCATGCGCCGAGAGGGCATAGCGGGCGTTGAGCGCTTCAAACACGTTCACTGCTTCGAGCCAGTTGCTGGAGATCAGTGCGCGTCGGCCCTGGTCGTAGAGCGCGTCGGGCCCGAAGCGTGCCAGGCGCTGTTGCGTGGCGGTGCCCGAGCCGGCACAGCCGGCCAGCACAAGTGCGCCCAGAAGCGCGGCCAGCAGGCCGCGTAACGAAACGGTCGATCGATGCATCAAGGTAGTATAGCGCCAATGCCCTCCGTCGCCCCGATCGAGCACCGGCTGACGCTGCCAGACTGTCCCGCCGGGCAGCGGCTGGATCAGGCATTGGCGGCTGCGCTGCCGCAGTACTCACGCTCCCGGCTGGCGGGCTGGATCCGCGAGGGGGCGGTGGCGCTGGATGGCCGGTCGGCCCGGCCGCGCGACGCGGTCTATGGCGGAGAAACCGTGCTGCTGCGGGCAGCCCCGGTGCAGAACCTGCGGGTCGCGCCTGAGCAGATGACGCTGGTGGTGCGCCACCGCGATCCGCACCTGTTCGTGATCGACAAGCCGCCCGGCCTGGTGGTGCATCCCGGCGCCGGCAATCCGGCCCACACACTGCAGAATGGTCTGCTGGGGCTTGATCCGGTGCTGGCCGGGGTGCCGCGCGCCGGCATCGTCCACCGTATCGACAAGGACACCAGCGGCCTGCTGGTGGTGGCGCGTACCCTCGAAGCCCACGCCGCGCTGGTCGGCATGCTGCGCGAACATGAAATCGAGCGCGAATACCTGGCGCTGTGCGTGGGGGCAATGACCGGTGGCGGTACCGTGGACAAGCCCCTGGGCCGGCATCGCACCGACCGCCTGCGCATGACGGTGCGCGCCGATGGACGCGAGGCTGTCACGCACTACCGCCTCATCGAGCGCTTCGCATTCCACAGCCTGCTGCGCGTGACACTGGAAACCGGCCGCACGCACCAGATCCGGGTGCATCTGTCGCACCTGGGGCATCCGCTGGTGGGAGATCCCTTGTATGGCGGCCGCCGCCAGCTCACGGCCGGCGCAACGCCGGCGCTGCGCACGGCGCTGGGCGCCTTCGGACGCCAGGCGCTGCATGCCGCGAAGCTGGCCTTTGTGCATCCGATCACCGGCAAGCCGTTGGTGATCGAGTCCCCCACGCCGGACGACTTCGAGGCATTGCTCGCAGTCCTGCGGGGCCGGTGAGGTCATGCAGGGCGCGAAGTTCATCGAGCCGGAATGGCAGGCGCCGCCAGGAGTGCATGCACTGGTCACCACGCGTGCAGCTGGCAACCTGCTCGCGTTGCGATCCACTTTGCCCGCACTGCCCGGCGCGCCGCGTTGGCTGAAGCAGGTGCACGGCATTACGGTCGCGGACCTCGACCTGTTGCCGCGCGATGAGGTCGAGCCGATTGCCGATGCCGCGGTGACTACGCAGGCAGGCGTGGTGTGCGTGGTGCGCACGGCCGACTGTCTGCCCGTGCTGTTTGCCGCTGCAGATGGCTCTGCCGTGGCGGCGGCTCATGCAGGTTGGCGTGGCATGGCCGCTGGCGTGCTCGAAGCCACCGTTGCGGCATTGCGCGCACGCCTGCCGTCGCAGCTGCAATTGCGTGCATGGCTGGGGCCGGCCATCGGTCCGGGTAATTTCGAGGTGGGCGAAGAAGTGCGGGCGGCGTTCCTGGCTGCCGATGCAGGCGCGGGCATTGCGTTCACCCGCGGCCGTGCCGACCGCTGGATGTGTGACCTTTACAGCCTGGCCCGCCGCCGCCTTGCCGCGCTCGACATCACCGACATCGCCGGCGGCGGTCTGTGTACCTATGCCGACGAGGCGCGCTTTTATTCCTGGCGTCGCGATGTTCAGCACAGGGGTGTTGACGCCACGGGTAGAATGGCCAGCCTCATATGGCGGACATGACCACGCTCGGCTGGATTGTCGGGTTCACCTTGCTGGGCGGCATTGCCGGCGTGCTGCTGGCCAGCCTGTTCCTGCTGGTACCCGAGCGCGCGCGCAGTCGTTCGCTGCCGCCCATGGTCGCCTTCGCCACCGGTGCGCTGCTGGCCGCTGCGCTGCTGGGCCTGCTGCCGGAGGCCATCGAACTTGCAGGCCCCGAGAACCAGAGCGCGGTGGGCCTTGCCCTGCTGGGCGGCATCGCACTGTTCTTCGTGCTGGAGAAACTGGTGCTGTGGCGACACTGCCACGAAGATCACTGCGAGACGCATGCGCCCGCGCCGGACCCGGGCCACGATCACGGCGGGCGTTCGCCTGGCGTGATGATCCTGGTGGGCGACACCATGCACAACATGCTCGACGGGGTGCTGATCGCGGCGGCATTCCTGATCGACGTGGAACTGGGCATCATGACCGGCCTCGCCGTGCTGGCCCATGAGGTGCCGAGCGAAGTGGGCAACTTCGCAGTGCTGCTCAACAGCGGCATGACGCGCCAGAAGGCCTTCGGCTGGAACCTGATCTCGGCGCTGGGCGCCGTCGTTGGCGGCGTGGTGGGCTACTTTGCCCTCTCGGCGGTGACTCCGGCATTGCCCTATGCACTGGCCGTTTCGGCCGCCAGCCTGCTCTACGTGGCCGTGGCCGACCTCATCCCCGGCCTGCACCGGCGGGTGGGCGCCCAGGACAGCCTGGTGCAGGTCGCCCTGATCGCGCTGGGCATAGGTCTGGTGGTCATGGTGGATCACCTCGCCCCCCACTAGGGGTTATCCGGTATTGAATCGGGCCGCGCAGCCCCCAGAATCCTCGCCATGCGCAACGACCGCCTCACCACCAGATTCCAGACCGCCCTGGCCGACGCACAGTCGCTGGCAGTGGGCCGCGACCACCAGATGATCGAGCCCACCCACCTGCTGGTGGCCCTGCTCGACCAGCAGGGGGGCAGCATGAGGCCGCTGTTCGCCAAGGCCGGCGTCAACCTGCCCAAACTGAAGGGCGAACTGGGCAGCCTGCTCGACCGGCTGCCAAAGGTGGAAGGCACGCAGGGCGAGGTGCATGTCTCGCAGGATCTGTCGCGACTGCTGAACATCACGGACAAGCTTGCCCAGCAGCGCGGCGACCAGTACATCGCCAGCGAGCTGTTTGCCCTGGCGGCGCTGGAAGATCGTGGCGAGCTGGGCCGGATCCTCAAGAGCCATGCGCTGAGCAAGGCGAAGTTCGAGAAGGTCATCGACGAAGTGCGCGGAGGCGAGGCCGTGAACGACCCCAATGCCGAAGAGAGCCGCGAGGCGCTGTCGAAGTACACCGTCGACCTGACCGAGCGTGCCGCCAGCGGCAAGCTCGATCCGGTGATCGGGCGCGATGACGAGATCCGCCGTACCGTGCAGGTGCTGCAGCGGCGCACCAAGAACAACCCGGTGCTGATCGGCGAACCGGGCGTGGGCAAGACCGCGATAGTCGAAGGCCTGGCGCAGCGTATCGTCAATGGCGAGGTGCCCGAGGGTCTCAAGAACAAGAAGATCCTCGCGCTGGACATGGGCGCGCTGATCGCCGGCGCCAAGTTCCGCGGCGAGTTCGAAGAGCGGCTCAAGGCCGTGCTGAAGGACCTTGGCAAGCAGGAAGGCCAGGTGATCCTGTTCATCGATGAGCTGCACACCATGGTCGGCGCCGGCAAGGCCGAGGGCTCCATGGACGCGGGCAATATGCTGAAGCCGGCGCTGGCGCGCGGCGAGCTGCACTGCGTGGGTGCCACCACCCTCGACGAGTACCGCAAGTACATCGAGAAGGATGCGGCGCTGGAGCGTCGCTTCCAGAAAGTGCTGGTGGAGGAGCCCTCGGTGGAAGACACCATCGCCATCCTGCGCGGCCTCAAGGAGCGCTACGAGGTGCACCACGGCGTCGAAATCACCGATCCGGCCATCGTCGCCGCGGCGCAGCTTTCGC
>DATKBK010000100.1:0-4950 GCA_035514045.1 Steroidobacteraceae bacterium
TGCCTGCCAGTACTGCGTGTACCGGCCGCGGCCGTGGGAAAGATCCTGCGCGCCGCCCGTCGCCGCCTGGTGGCAGCCGCCGCAACGGCGGATCTCGCCGGGCCGCACCTGCAGCCACGCCCGATGCGCAGGGAACAGCCGGCGGCCATTGCCATCCAGCACCGAGATCACGAAGGCGATATTGGAGGGTACCCGCACCGACACCGAACCGTCCGGCTCCACCGGTGCGTAGCCGATGATCTCGCGCATGAAGCCGCTGATGCCGAAGGCCTGGTTGGCAAGGTCCGGGAAACCCAGCTCGTCGTCGCCGATGGAGACCGCCTTCTCGATGCGCACGAAGCGCGCCGGGCGCGCGCCGGCCATGCGCTGCGCGGGATCGGCCAGCACGGCGGTATTCGCCGCGGCCGGCGTGCCGGTGTTGCGCAAGGTGCCGTCGAAGTCGTAGACATTGCGGATCTCGACCACGCCCAGTCCCTCGCCCACCAGTGCAGGATCGAAATCATCGCCTGGAGCGGTGCGGTCGAGGATCAGGGTCTGCGGCGCGCGCGGTTGCGCGGCCACCAGATCGGTGATCATCACGCCTTCCTGTGGCTGGAACAGCGGCTGGAAGGTGTTGTCTGCAGGATCGAAGATGAAAGCGCTGTACAGCGGCGGAGCAGTGTCATAGCGCGTGTCGAATGCCGGGTCGTTGAGCCGGTCCGGCGTGCAGGGCACGATCACCGCCGGCACCTGCTGCGAGTCGAGCAGCCGGCACAGCGACCAGCTCACCAGCAGCCGATTGCTGCCATCCCACAACGGAAACGCCGAGCGGAAGCGGCCGCCCACCGACGGACCCTCGATGGTCGATACCTGGTTGGGCGTGGCCCGGGACTGGGCCGGACCCGGGCTGCCGGGGAAGGTGGCCAGCGGCTGCGTGTTCTCGACGTAGGTGTTCGTGTCGATGAGCACCAGGTCGCCGCCGAAGTCGCTGTCGGTGAACGGCCGCACCAGCGTCAGGATGCGGCCATCCTGCATCTCGCGCGGGCGGGCGAACTGGATCGTGGTGGGGCCGTCCGCACCCGGCGTGCCGGTGCCGTGACTGCGTGCCCCGTAGTGCAGCTGCAGGTCGGTGCCGTCCGGATTGGAGGCAAACAGGTGCATGCCGCGATTGCCATCCCAGCGGGTGAACAGCACGCGACCATTGGCCAGCACCGTGGGCCACAGGTCGTGACTCTGGTTGAAGGTGATCTGGTGGATATCGCTGCCGTCGGAGTTCATCACATGCAGCAGGAAGGCACTCTCGCTGCGACCCTGTTCGATCTGCGCTTCGTAGCCGGACTTGCCCTCATCCAGCAGGATGGCCTTCGACTGGCGCTGACGGCTGGAGCTGAACAGGATGCGCCCATCTGGCAGATACTGCGGGCCGATGTCATGGCCCTCGGCTGCAGTGGCATCCCCGGCGATGACCCGGCGCGGGTTGCCCGCAACGTCGCCGGCGATGATGTCGTACTCCCAGATGTCCCAGCCCGGTGGGTCGCGCTCGTCCTGGTTCTCTTCCAGCGGTCCGCGCATCGCGAACACGATGCGGCGGCCATCCTGCGACACATCCACGTCCTTGATGTCATAGAGATCGGTGCCCGTGATGCGGCCGGTGATGTCGATCTCGGTCGAGGAAGGTGAGGCGCGATTGCGCATGAACAGGTCCGCGTCCGCAACGGCGTCGCGCTGCTGGCGCAGATCGTCCGGATCCAGCGGAATGCTGCGCTTGACATAGGCCACGGGGAAGTCGACCGCACCGGGATCGTTGCCCTGGCCACCGCCGATGTTGACGCTGCCGCCGCCGCTGCAGGCGGCCAGCAGGGCAGTGCCAAAGGCCGCGAGCACGCAACTGAACTTGGGAATTGGATTCACGTTTGCCTTTCCAGGCCCGCGTTCGGGCGCCAGGGGATTTAGTAGTGCCTGCGGGCCAGGTTGACTGTGACGCAGCTCGCATCCTGCGGGCGAAAGCATAGCGTTGCGATCTGAAACCGGTTGTTGTCGGTGGGCAGCGACGTCTGTGCGTTGAGACATTACGGCGAGTGGCGATGCGCGGCTAGATTGGCCGCCAACCGGAACAGGACGGGTCTCATGAAGTACATGCAAAGGTCGAAGCTGATCGCTGCGGCGATCGGTGCGCTGCTGCTGGCGGGCGCCACCGGCGCCATTGCCGGGCCCGCCGAACGCGCGCAGGCCAAGCGCATCCACGACCGGATCGCCGGCGTGCCCCCCAGCGCCGCGATCCTCGACCTCATGGAGCAGGACATCGTCAACGGTGGCGCGATCGGCGCCCGGCAGGCCGCGCGCCGCGCCATGCTGGCACCGAGCTTCTACAACACCGTGCTCAAGAACTGGATCACGCCCTGGACCAACCGCGAGCAGAGCGTGTTCGCGCCGCTCAACGACTACACCGCCACCGTGATCGGCATGATCCGCGACGACGTGGACTTCCGGCAGGTGCTCAGCGGCGACTTGCTGTACGTGGGCGGCGCCGGTCTGCCCGGCTATTCGCCCGCCAACAACAACCTCTATCAGCAGATGGAAGACGACGATGTGAACCTGGGCGATCCGGCCGTGCTGGTGGCCAGCACCCAGTCCGCCCACACCGGCATCCCGGCCAATGCCACCGCCGGGGTGATGACCACCCGGGCCGCGGCGCAGTCCTTTTTCATCGCCGGCACCAACCGCGCGATGTTCCGCTTCACCCTGATGGCCCACATGTGCCGCGACATGGAGCAGGTGCACGATGTGCAGCTGCCGCCGGACCGTGTGCGCCAGGACGTGAGCCGCTCACCGGGCGGCGACAGCCGCATCTTCCTCAACAACTGCATCGGCTGCCACAACGGCATGGATCCGCTGGCGCAGGCGTTCGCGTACTACAACTTCGATGAAGGCTCCGGCCGCATCCAGTACACGCCGGGCGAGGTGCAGCCGAAGTACCTGATCAACATGGACAACTTCAAGCCCGGCTATGTGACGCCGGACGATGGCTGGAGCAACTACTGGCGTGAGGGTTCCAACAGCGTGCTGGGCTGGGATGCCGGCCTGCCGGGCAGCGGCAGCGGCGCCAAGTCGATGGGCGAGGAGCTGGCCGGCAGCGAGCAGTTCGCGCGCTGCCAGGTCGAGAAAGTCTTCAGGACCGTGTGCCTGCGCCCGCCCGTGGACGGCACCGACCGTACCGAGGTCAACCGCATCATGGGGATCTTCCGCGGCAGCGGCTACCTCGTGAAGGACGTTTTTGCGGAGACCGCGGCGTACTGCCGGGGCAATTGAGGAGAGGCCTGATGAGCATGCTGCGCCACATCCTGATTGCCACCGCCCTTGCCGGCCTTGCCGCCTGCGGTGGCGGGGCGCCCACCACAACCAATCCGAACACCAATCCGCCTACGGTCAATGATTACAGCGGTCCGGCGCCACAGAGCGCGGACGTGCAATCGTTCCGCATCTCGTTCTGGCAGAACGTGAAGGCCAACAATCGCTGCGGCGGCTGCCACAACGCCGTCACTCCGGGCCAGGCGCCGCGCTTTGCGCGCAATGACGATGTGAACCTGGCCTATGACGAGGTGCTGGCCTACATCAACATCACCCAGCCCGATCAGTCGCCGCTGGTGACCAAGGTGGCCGAGGGCCACAACTGCTGGCTGGCCAGCACCTCGGCCTGCGCCGACATCCTCACCACCTGGATCCAGAACTGGGTCGGTGGCGTGGGCGGCGGCGGCACCGTGATCGCGCTCGAGGCGCCGGATGATGTGCCGGTGGGCGACAGCAAGACCTTCCCCGAATCGCCGGCCGACTTCGAGGCCACCGTGTGGCAGCTGCTGCGCGGCGACGGCAACTGCCAGCGCTGCCATGCGCCGACCTCGGCAAGCCCTGCGCCCGGCTTCTTCGCCAGCGCAGACGTCAATGAGGCCTACGCGGCAGCACGCTCGAAGATCAATCTCGACGAGCCCGGCAATTCACGCTTCGTCGGGCGGCTGCGCGATGAATCGCACAACTGCTGGACCCAGATCTGTGCCAATGACGCGGCCGACATGCTCGCCGCCATCCAGGCCTTCGCCGACGCGGTGCCGGTGACCGAGATCGACCCGGCGCTGCAGGTCAGCCGCGCGCTCACCCTGTTCGACGGCACGGTCGCCGCCGGCGGCAACCGCTTCGAAACGCACACCATCGCCAAGTACCAGTTCAAGGATCTGATCGACGGCGAAGTCATCGACACCAGCGGCGTGGAGCCGCAGCTGAACCTCACCGCGACGGGTGACGTCACCCACATGGGTGGCTGGGGCATCAACATCGGTGCGGCCGGCGGCAAGGCCCAGGCCACTACCACTGCCAGCGCCAAGCTCGCCAACCGCATCAAGGTCACCGGCGAATATTCCATCGAGGCCTGGGCAGCACCGGCCAACGTCACCCAGGAGGATGCGTACATTGTCAGCTACTCCGGCGGCGTGATGAACCGCAATGCGACGCTGGCGCAGCGAGCCTACCAGTACGAGGCGCTGGCCCGGGCCAGCACCACCGGCGTCAATGGCGCACCGGCGCTGCTGACCAACGACAATGACCGCGACGCGCAGGCCTCACTGCAGCATGTAGTGATGACCTACGACCCGGTCAACGGCCGGCGCCTGTACGTCAACGGCAACTTCACCGGCGATGTGGATCCGCGCGCCGGCGGTTCGCTGGCCGATTGGGATGACACCTTCTCGCTGGTGTTCGGCAACGAAACCTCGAACAACCGCCAGTGGCGCGGCGTGATCCGCTTCGTGGCGGTGCACGAGCGTGCGCTGACCGAGGAGCAGATCCAGATGAACTTCGCCGCCGGCGTGGGCGAACGATACTTCCTTCTGTTCAATGTCACCGCGCTCACCGGCGTGCCGCAGAGCTACGTGATGTTCGAAGCCAGTGTTTACGACAGTTTCAGCTACCTGTTCACCAAGC
>DATKBK010000101.1:0-8063 GCA_035514045.1 Steroidobacteraceae bacterium
GGCATGCCAAGCCTGGCCGCAATCTCGTGCAGGTGGCCGGCGATTTCATCGACCAGCGCCGCGCTTTCGATCACGCAGGGACCGGCAATGAGCAGCAACGGCCGATCGTTGCCGACCTCGGCCCCTGCCAGCCTCATGCGCCGGCGGCCGCCGGCAGCTGTGCCGCGCGCGCTGCGCGCGCCGCCTTCACGAAGCCCGCGAACAGCGGATGGCCGTCGCGCGGATTGGAGGTGAACTCCGGGTGAAACTGCGTGGCGACGAACCAGGGATGTCCCGGGATCTCGATGATCTCGACCAGGCCGTCGCGCGAAAAGCCGGAGAACTTCAGCCCCGCCTTGCGGTACTGCTCAAGGTAGTTGTTGTTGAACTCGTACCGATGGCGGTGACGCTCACGGATGACCTCGGCGCCATACAGCGCGCGCGCCAGCGTGCCCTCGCCCAGTTCAATGTCCTGCGCACCCAGGCGCATGGTGCCGCCGATGTCGGAAGTTTCGGTGCGCTGCTGGGAGCCGCGCATGGCATCCTGCCACTCGGTGATCATCGCGATCACCGGATGGGCCGCGCCGCGGTCGAACTCAGTGCTATGCGCACCAGCGAGCCCCAGCACATTGCGTCCGAATTCGATCGCGGCCACCTGCATGCCAAGGCAGATGCCCAGGTACGGGATCTGCTTCTCGCGCGCGAAGCGCACCGCGGCGATCTTGCCCTCGATGCCGCGCTCGCCGAAGCCGCCGGGCACCAGCACCGCGTCCATGCCCTCCAGGCCGGCGACGCCGCGCAGCTCGATGTCGGTGGATTCGATGTAGTGCACGTTGACGCGGGTGCGGGTGCGGATGCCACCGTGCGTGAGCGCCTCGTTGAGCGAGATGTAGGAATCGCGCATCTGCACGTACTTGCCCACCATGGCAATGTCCACCACGGTCTCGGGATGGGCCTTGGCCTGCACCACCTGCTGCCAGGCAGACAGATCAGCCGGCGGCACCTTGAGCGCCAGGCGATTGACCACGATCTCGTCCAGCCCCTGCTCGTGCAGCAGCATGGGGATCTTGTAGATGTCGTCCACCTCGACCGCGCTGAACACCGCGCGCTCCTCGACATTGGTGAACAGTGCGATCTTGCGTCGCTGCTCGTTGGGCAGCGGATCCTTGCCCCGGCACAGCAGGATGTCCGGCTGGATACCGATGCCGCGCAACTCCTTCACCGAATGCTGGGTGGGCTTGGTCTTGATCTCCGAGCCCGACACCACCGGCACCAGCGTCAGGTGCATGTAAATGCAGTGATCGCGCCCCAGTTCCACGCCCATCTGGCGGATGGCCTCGAGGAAGGGCAGCGACTCGATGTCGCCCACCGTGCCGCCAATCTCCACCATGCACACGTCGGCATCGCCCGCGCCGAGCTTGATGCTGCGTTTGATCTCATCGGTGATGTGCGGGATCACCTGCACGGTGCCGCCGAGATAGTCGCCACGCCGTTCGCGCTCGATCACGCGCTGGTAGATGCGGCCAGTGGTGAAATTGCTGTGCCGACCGGTAGTGGTGCGCACGAAGCGCTCGTAGTGGCCCAGGTCGAGGTCAGACTCGGTGCCGTCGTTGGTGACGAACACCTCGCCGTGCTGGAAGGGGCTCATGGTGCCCGGATCCACATTGATGTAGGGATCGAGCTTGACCATCGCCACCTTGAGCCCGCGCGACTCGAGGATGGCGCCCAGCGAGGCGGCCGCGATGCCCTTCCCCAATGAGGAGACGACGCCACCGGTGACGAATACGAAACGGGTCATGGGAGATGTACCGCCGGAAAGTTTGGAAGACCGCCGACCCTGGCAGGAAGGTTGCGGTCACGACGGGCGAACAGGCTAGCAAAACGGGACGATGCCCGCCAGAAGAATCAGGTCGCGATGGTGAGCCGCATACCCTCGCGGCGCACGCTGCAGTCGGGCAGGCGCAGCAGCGGATGGGCATCGGGGCGTGCGGCCATCATGGCCTCGATCTGGCGCAGGTGGCGCTCATTGGGCGCGCGGGCACCGGCGCGCAGGATCCACGCACGCAGCACGGCGGCGCGACGCGCCGGCGTGAACCGACGCAGCACGGTGACCTCGAGCCCAGCCCCATCTGCGGCAGCGTCGAGGTCGCGCCTGGCGCCCTGCTCGAGCACCGCCGCCGCCACGGCGCAGTGGCGGGCGCTGCGCGCCGCGGTGCGCGCCACTGCAGGCCAGCGCTCGCGCAGGGCGGGCAGCACGCGCGCGCGCAGGTAGTTGCGGTCGAAGCGTCCTTCCGCGTTGGTGGGGTCTTCCACCCATTCCAGTCGCGCCTGATGCGCGTAGGCCGCGATGGCGGCCCGATCGAAGTCCAGCAGCGGCCGCAGCAGGCGCGTACCGCCGATTGGCATGGACGCCGGCATGCCGGCCAGGCCCTTGGGGCCCGCGCCCCGCAGCAGCGCCAGTAGCAGCGTCTCCAGCTGGTCGTCCTGATGCTGCGCAGTCAGCAGCAGTTCTTTGGGCTGCAGTGCTGACGCCAGGGCAGCGCGCCGGGCGTGGCGGGCCGCCTCTTCGGGCGAGGCGCCGCGCGGCACCCGCACCTTCACCCGCAGCACGGTCAGCGGCAGCTGCCAGTCACGCGCGCTGTGCTCGCAGAAGGCACGGAAGGCGACCGCAGCAGGCTGCAGGCCATGATCGACGTGCACAGCCCGCAGGGCGATGCCGCCGCGTCGACCGGCCAGCAACGCATGCAGCAGCACCGTGGAGTCCAGACCGCCCGACCAGGCCACGACGCAGGACAACGGACCGGTGGTGCCGGCCAGCTCGCGCACGCGGCGCTGTACCGCAGGGGCGTCCAGCACTGGCGCCTGCGTGGTTGCCGCGCCCGGCTGTCGCCGCGCGCGCGGCGGGTTCAGGCCCGGGTCTCCGAGAAAACGCCGAAGGAGGCCAACCGCGCGGATCGCTCGGCCAGCAATGTGTCGGTGGACCGGCGCGTGAGATCGGCCAGGTGTCTGAGGATGGCGTCCTTCACCGTCAGCGCCATCGCGGCCGGATCCCGGTGCGCGCCGCCCAGCGGTTCGGCCAGCACCTCATCCACCAGTTCAAACTCCGCCAGGCGACCGGCGGTGACGCCCATGGCGTTGGCGGCGGCCTCCTTCTTGTCGGCGCTCTTCCAGAGGATGGAGGCGCAACCCTCCGGCGAGATCACCGAATAGACCGCGTACTGCAGCATCAGCAGCCGGTCGCACACGCCGATGGCCAGCGCGCCGCCGGAGCCGCCCTCGCCGATCACCACGCTGATGATGGGCACCTTGAGGGTGGACATCTCGAACAGGTTGCGCGCGATGGCCTCGCTCTGGCCGCGCTCCTCGCTGGAGATGCCGGGATAAGCGCCCATGGTGTCGATCAGCGTCACCACCGGCAGGTCGAAGCGCTCTGCAGTGCGCAGCAGGCGCAGCGCCTTGCGATAGCCTTCCGGCTTGGGCATGCCATGGTTGCGGCGCACGCGCTCCTTGGTGTCGCGGCCCTTCTGGTGGCCGATCAGCATGATCGGCCGGCCGTCCAGGCGCGCCAGACCCCCGACGATCGCCGCATCGTCGCCGTACATCCGATCGCCATGCAGCTCGGTGAACTCATCGCAGATCATGCGCACGTAATCGAGCGTGTACGGGCGCAGCGGGTGGCGCGCCAGCTGGGTGATCTGCCATGGCGTCAGCGAGGCGAAGATGGCGGTGGTGAGCTGGCGGCTCTTGCGCTGCAAGCGCGCGATCTCCTCGCCGATATTGACCTTGGAGTCTGAGGAGACGTGCCCCAGCTCCTCGATCTTCGCCTCGAGTTCGGCGATCGGCTGCTCGAATTCCAGAAAACTGAGGGCCATGAGCCTTGTCTGCCTCCCGGGGAGGCGTAACCAAAGAGGCGCAAAGGTTAGTGGGCGGAAGGTGCGCCGTGCAAGCCGGCCGGGTCATAGAGCAGCTGCAGGCCCTCCCGGCCCACCAGCGACTCCAGCTCATCCATCAGGGCCGGTGTGGGGCGGATGGCCCAGTCGGCGCCCAGCGCCAGAGTGCAGCGCGCCTGATCGCCCCGGTACCGCACCAGCACTTCGCAGGGCCCCGGCCGTGAGGTGCCAAGCAGGTCCTGCAGGCGCTGCACGAATGCGCCGGCCTCACTGCCTGCCTGATCAGGCCAGCGCAGCACCAGCCGGCGCGCCTGCGTCTCGCGCAGCGAATCGAGCAGCGTGATGCGCTTGCCGGCGATCCGCCAGGCATTGCTGAAATCATCGAAGCGAAGGTTGCCCTCGACCAGCACCAGGGCGTCGCGTACCAGCAAGTCGCGGTAGGTGACGGCCTGTTCTTCGAACAGCGTCACCTCGATGCGACCGGTGCGGTCGTCGAGCACGAAGCTGGTGCGGCCATTGCGCTTGCGCAGCTCCCAGACCAGGCCGGCCGCGCTGACCTGGCGGCCACCGCTGTAGCGCGCGCCCTCGCCTTCTGCGGCTGGACGTTCACTATTCAGGTCGCCGAGCCGGCCATTGACCAGGCGCTTGAGGTCGGACTCGAAGCGCTGGATGGGGTGGCCGGTCAGGAACAGGCCCAGCGTCTCGCGCTCACCGGACAGCCGCAGGCTCTCCGGCCACTCCGGCTGCGTCGCGCTGCGCACCGCGGCCACGGCGGCACCGCCGCCGAACAGATCATCCTGGCCCGCGGCGATGGCCCGCGTCGCCTGCTCGCCGCCCTGCACCGCGGCGTCGAGCGAGGCCGCCAGCGTGGCGCGGTTGGGGCCAAGTCCATCCATTGCGCCGGCCTTGATCAGCGCCTCGAGCACGCGTCGGGTCACGCGCGCCAGATCGATGCGCTGGCACAGCGCCGTGAGGCTGTCATACGGACCACCCCGCTGCCGCTCCTGCACCAGTGCCTCGACGGCCTGCTCGCCAACGCCGCGCACGGCGCCCAGGCCGTAGCGGATGGCCTTCTCGCCGGCCACCGTGAAATCGTAGCCTGACGCATTGAGGTCCGGCGGCAGCACCGCCAGACCCATGCGCTTGCACTCATCCACCAGCGTCACGACCTTGTCGGTGTCGGCCAGATCCGCCGACATCACCGCGGCCATGAAGGCAGCGGGGTAATGCGCCTTGAGCCAGGCGGTCTGGTACGTGAGCACCGCATACGCCGCCGAGTGCGACTTGTTGAAGCCGTAGCCGGCGAATTTCTCGATCAGATCGAAGATCCAGCCGGCACGATGCTGATCCACACCCCGCGCCACCGCACCGTCGACGAACACGCTGCGCTGCTGGGCCATCTCCTCGGCCTTCTTCTTGCCCATCGCGCGGCGCAGCAGGTCGGCGCCGCCCAGGGTGTAGCCGGACAGCACCTGCGCGATCTGCATCACCTGCTCCTGGTACAGGATCACGCCGTAAGTGGCCTCGAGCACCGGCTGCAGCGACGGATGCAGATAGTCGATGACACCTCCGGAGGTGCTGTGCTTGCGCGCAATGAAATCATCGACCATGCCCGACTGCAGCGGGCCGGGACGGAACAGCGCCACCAGCGCCACCACATCCTCGAAACTGTCGGGCTTCAGGCGCCGGATCAGATCCTTCATGCCGCGTGACTCAAGCTGGAACACGGCCGTGGTATGACCGGAACGCAGCAGCTGGAAGGTGGCCGGATCGGTCATCGGCATGCGGGTCAGATCGACTGGATCATTCGCTCGTTCGGGCAGCGCGTTCACGATCCTCACCGCGCGGTCGATGATGGTAAGGGTACGCAGGCCGAGGAAGTCGAACTTGACCAGGCCCGCGGCCTCCACGTCGTCCTTGTCGAACTGGGTGACCACGCCGTCACCGGCGTGTTCGGCGAACAGCGGTGTGAAGTCGGTGAGCACCGAGGGTGCGATCACCACGCCGCCGGCATGTTTGCCGGCATTGCGCGTGATGCCTTCGAGCTTCAGTGCCAGCTCCAGCAGCGCGCGCACGTCTTCGTCGTCGCGGTTCAGGCGCGCCAGCTCCGGCTCCTTCTTCAGCGCCGCCTCGAGCGTGATGTCCAGTTCGTTGGGAATCAGCTTGGCAATGCGGTCGCCGAATCCGAATGGATGTCCCAGCACCCGCGCCACATCGCGCACCACCGCCTTGGCCGCCATGGTGCCGTAGGTGATGATCTGCGAGACGCGTTCGCGGCCGTAGCGCTCGGACACGTAGGCAATCACCCGGTCGCGGCCCTCCATGCAGAAGTCCACGTCGAAGTCGGGCATGGACACGCGCTCTGGATTCAGGAAGCGCTCGAACAGCAGCTGGTGTGCGATTGGGTCGAGGTCGGTGATGCCCAGCACCCAGGCCACCAGCGAGCCGGCGCCGGAGCCGCGGCCCGGCCCCACCGGCACGCCGTTCTCGCGCGCCCAGCGGATGAAATCGGCCACGATGAGGAAGTAACCGGCAAAGCCCATCTCGATGATGACGCCCAGCTCGCGCGCCAGGCGCGCAGTGTATTCCGCCGGCACCTCGGCACCGGCCTCGCGCCGCGCCTGCATGCGTGCCACCAGGCCGGCCGCGGCGCTGTTGCGCAGAAAATCCGCGGCGCTGGTGCCGTCCGGCGTGGGAAACACCGGCAACTGGCTCTGGCCGAGCTTCAGCGGCAGGGAGCAGCGGCGCGCGATTTCGACGCTGTTGGCCAGCGCCGCGGGCATGTCGGCGAACAGCGCGGCCATCTCGGCCGGCGTACGCAGATACTGTTCATGCGTGTAGCGGCGACGACGGTTTGCATCCGCCAGCAGCGCGCGCTCGCGGATGCACACGCGCGCCTCGTGCGCGTCGTAGTCGTCCTCGGCCAGGAAGCGCACGTCGTTGGTAGCCACCACAGGCACGCCGCATTCGGCGGCCAGCGCAGCGGCGGCGGCCACGTAGTCGGCATCGGTGCTGCGACCGAGGCGCTGCAGTTCCACGTAGTAGCGATCGCCCAGCAGCGTCTGCCAGCCCAGGAGCATGCGCCTGGCCTGCGCGGGCCGACCGGTGAGCAGGGCATGGCCGACGTCACCTTCCCAGCCGCCGGACAATGCGATCAGGCCCTCGAGCGCGGCGACGTCGAGCCAGGACCGTTCGATGAGCGGCGTGTTGAGTCGCTCGCCCTCGAGGTAGGCGCGCGACACCAGCCGCGAAAGATTCAGGTAACCGCGCTCGTTCTGGCACAGCAGGGTGAGTCGCGACGGCGGCTGGCGCTCACCCTCGGCCAGCCACAGGTCCACGCCGATGATGGGTTTCACGCCCGCCGCCAGCGCAGCCTTGTAGAACTTCACCATCGCAAACAGGTTGCACTCGTCGGTCAGACCGATCGCGCCCATGCCGGCGGCGGCAGTGGCCTGCATCAGCTCGGGCACCCGCACCACGCTGTCGAGCAGCGAGTACTCGGTGTGAACTCTTAAATGAACAAACGTCTGCAAGCTCATGTTTGTATGATAATTGTTACCCTGCGAACCGGTTCGAAGCTCACCCGGTGCACCGGCGAGGGGCCCAGCCGGGTCAGTGCCTCCAGATGGCCGGGCGTAGGGTAACCCTTGCAGTCCGTGAGCCGGTATCCGGGATATGCACGCTCGAGCGCTGGCATCAGCGCATCGCGCGCCTCCTTGGCGAGGATTGACGCCGCGCTGATCGCGCCAATCAATGCATCGCCCTTCACCACGGCTTCGGCACGCCCGCAGCAGTCAGCGAGTTGCGGCAGCCGGTTACCATCCACCATCACCACACAGGGACGCACCGCCAGCCCCAGCACCGCGCGGCGCATGGCCAGCAGCGTGGCGCCGAGGATGTTCAGCGCGTCGATTTCCTCCACGTCGGCCCAGGCCACCTGCCAGGCCAGTGCGCGGGCGCGGATCAGCTGCGCAAGTTCTGCGCGCCGCGGTGCCGTGAGCTGCTTGGAATCCCTGAGCCCCGCAATGGGGCGGGCCGGATCGAGTACCACGGCGGCGGCGTAGACGGGGCCGGCCAGCGGGCCGCGGCCCGCTTCATCCACACCGGCGAGGATTTCCATCGTCATCGAGCGCAGCATAACGTCGGAGGTGGGCGGCAAGCACTTCCTGCAGCACCTCGGCCGCCCGCCCCGCC
>DATKBK010000102.1:0-2973 GCA_035514045.1 Steroidobacteraceae bacterium
GGCAGGATCGCGATCGACCCCTTACCCATGATGCGCGCCAGCTGGCGGCGTCGCCGCGCGAACTCGCTGTTGCCGGCCTTCAGCGTGGCGGCACGAGTCGCCACGGCGGCCGTACCGGTGGCGCGGCGGCGTGCGATCAATGCAGCCGCTCCCGCAGTCCGCTGGCGGGCGGCGGCTCGCGCATGGGTTGCAGGTGGTCGTACAGCAGCTGCACGCCCACGCGCACGAACTCCACCAGCTCGGCATAGGCCGATTCGTTGGCCTCCACCTCGTCGGCCGGATCGACATCCACGCGGGTGATCTCGGTCATGTCCCGCAGCACTTCAGCCGCCTCGCCCTGCAGCGAGGCCGGATCGGCCACGGCAACGCCGGCGCCCAGTCCGTACAGAAATCCCTGGCACCACTCGCCCAGCGCCGCGGTGCGATCCGTGATGGGTGCATCGTCGGTGGGCAGCAGGGGCTGGAACGCCAGCGCGCCCTCGGTCAGCGCCCCGGCAGTGGTCTCGAATATGGTGCGCAGCCCCTCAGTGGCGAATACATCGGTGCGCCCGTCCGGAAGGATTTCGACCAGCCAGTCCGCCAGCGTGCAATGCGTGGCGCAGAGTGACCCGACCAGCGTGCCGTGGGCCTCGGCCGCGTCGGTGAGCGCATGGGCCTGCACCAGCACGCGCTGCAAGTCGTCAAAGGTATGGGTCTGGACAACCATGCTGCGGGGTCATTATGCCCTACGGTACGGCGGGAGCTGCGCGGGACTTGCCCGCCCGCCCACCATGCAGGCAGTATTGCGCGCAAGATGAACCAACACAGCAGCAACGTTCCCGTCGAGACCGAGCTGCAGCGCCTTGAGGTGCGGGTCGCCGAACTGTTGTCGCTGGTGCACCAGCTCAATGAAGAGAATCGCGCGCTGCGCCACCGCCAGGATCACCTGGCCGGCGAGCGGGCCACGCTGCTGCAGAAGAATGAACAGGCCCGCGCCGGCGTCGAGGCCATGATCGGTCGGCTGCGCCTGCTGGAAAGCGGCGTATGAGCGCCGCGGCGGGCGAGCCGGTAAACGTCCGCATCCTCGACAAGGACTACCTGATCGCCTGTCCTCCCGAAGAAAGGGAGGACCTCATGCGCGCCGCCACGCTGCTCGACGCCCGCCTGAAGAAGGCGCGCGAGAGCGCGCGCGGCATGGGCAGCGAACGCTGGCTGATCATGGCGGCGCTCAACATGGCCAACGAGCTGGCCAAGCTGCAGGCCCGCGAAGAGCACTCCACGCGCGAAATGGGCACCCGGGTGCGGCAGATGCGCGAACGGGTGGAGCGTGCGCTGGTGCAGGGTCAGCAGCTCGAACTGTAGTAGAGTGGTTTTCGCGCCGCCTGCGGTGTTCGATACGCGGACCGGGTTACCTCGGACCCTAATTGAAACACCCAGGGGCGGGTCTTGCGGCACGCTGTGCATGTCCGCCCCGAGCGGAAAGCCTTACCTGCCACATGCCTGCCCCACTTTGTTGCTCCGGTTCGAGAGCAACGGTCCGCACCGGCACATGCGGGTGGCGCCTTTTTGACCAGTCAGAACACACCGCCATCCCTGCAGCGGCGTCAGTTGCGCCGCGATCTGCGCGCGCGGCGTCAGGCCATTCGCGGCCGCGTGCGCAGACAGAAGGGCCGCCTGCTGGCGCGGCACATTGCTGCGCTGGGCCTGCTGCAAACCGGCCGACGCATCGGCCTGTACCTGGCCACGGCCGAGGAAATCGACACCACCCCGCTGCTTGAGCTGGCACGCCGCCACGGCTGCCTCATCGCGCTGCCGCGCGTCATCAGCCGGCGCCGCGACCGCATGCGCTTCTTTGACCTGACCGGACGCATCCAGCGCGGCGCCTTCGGCATTCTGGAACCGCAGGGGGGGGCAATGCGTGCCGCGCGCGAGCTGGATGTGGTGTTCATGCCGCTGGTGGGATTCGATGCGCGCGGCAACCGCATCGGCATGGGCCGGGGCTTCTACGACCGGCTCTTCGCGTATCGCCTGCGGCTCACGCATTGCCGCAGGCCATTGCTGGTCGGTCTCGCCTATGCGGTGCAGCAGGTGGCCGCATTGCCCTCGGCCTCCCATGACGTTCCCGTCGATGCAATTGTGACGGAGTCCTCAACCCTGTGGTTCGACCAACGGACCCCTTAGATGCGCTACTGGCTCATGAAGAGCGAGCCGTCGACCTTCGGCATCGACGATCTCGAGGCGGCACCGCGCAAGACCACCAGCTGGGAGGGGGTGCGCAACTTCCAGGCGCGCAACATGCTGCGCGATGACATGCAGGCCGGCGACCTGGCGTTCTTCCATCACTCCTCCTGCCCCGAACCCGGCATCGCCGGCATCATCGAGGTGGTGCGTGCCGGCTATCCGGACGCTTCCGCCTGGGATGGCAACAGCCCCTGCTTCGATGCGCAAAGCCCGCAAAACAAGCCACTTTGGTACACGGTGGATGTCCGACTGAAGCAGCGCTGGCCGACCGTACTGCCGCTCGCCGTGCTGCGCGAACACGCCGCCGGAGAACTGGATGGCATGCTGCTGCTGAGGCGGGGGAACCGACTGTCGATCACACCGGTGACGATGCCGCACTGGAAGTTCATCTGTTCGCTGGCGCGCTGAAGCGCACGTCACCACCAGTGCATTGCGCCTCGCATCATTCACCGACGCGGGGTGGGTCAGCCATGCATGGCATGCATGCAGTGCATGGCGAAGGCGGTTGCCGCCACGCAACGGCGCTACCATGCTTGCTTGTATTTTTGCAACGTCTGTATATACTCGGTCCCCGGACTAACCTGTAACTGGAGAACTGTCATGGCGAAAGCCAAGAAGAAGGCCAAGAAAAAGGCCGCTAAGAAGAAGTAACTTCTTCTGGTGATCGGCGGGTGAAGATGCAAATCCCTCCCGCCGATCTACCAGACAAGCTACTTACCTGTGCCCGCGCAAGCGGGCACAGTCATTTTCAAA
>DATKBK010000103.1:0-5424 GCA_035514045.1 Steroidobacteraceae bacterium
GGCACCAAGCTCGTCACCGTGCATTCACCGATCAACTGAAGGCGGCAACGATGAGTGGCATCATTCCTGGCGAACTGCTGCCCGAACCCGGGACCCTGGAGATCAATGCCGGCCGCGAACGCTGCAAGGTGAGCGTGGCCAATACCGGCGATCGTCCCGTGCAGGTCGGTTCGCACTACCACTTCTTCGAGACCAACAATGCGCTGCGCTTCGACCGCGCCGCGGCGCGTGGTTTCCGGCTCGATATTCCCGCCGGCACGGCCGTGCGCTTCGAGCCGGGCCAGTCCCGCGAGGTCACGCTGGTGCGCCTGGCCGGCAAAGGCGAGGTGTATGGCTTCCAGGGCAAGGTGATGGGGCCGCTGTGAGCACGATGGATCGACGCGCGTATGCCGAGATGTTCGGGCCCACCACCGGTGACCGGGTGCGGCTCGGCGACACCGACCTCATCATCGAGGTGGAGCGCGACCACACCATCTACGGCGAAGAGGTCAAGTTCGGCGGCGGCAAGGTGATCCGTGATGGCATGGGCCAGAGCCAGCGGCACGGACCCGAGGTGATGGACACCGTCATCACCAATGCGCTCATCATCGACCACTGGGGCATCGTGAAGGCCGACATCGGCCTTAAAAGTGGCCGCATCGCCGCCATCGGCAAGGCCGGCAACCCGGACATCCAGCCCGGGGTCGACATCGTCATCGGCCCGGGCACCGAGATCATCGCCAGTGAAGGCCAGATCGCCACCGCAGGCGGCATCGATGCCCACATCCACTTCATCTGCCCGCAGCTGGCCGAAGAAGCGATGATGTCCGGCATCACCACCATGCTGGGTGGCGGCACGGGTCCGGCCACCGGCACCAATGCCACCACTTGTACCCCGGGCGAATGGCACCTGGGACGCATGCTGCAGGCGCTGGATTCGATGCCGCTGAATTTCGGCCTGATGGGCAAGGGCAACGCCAGTCTGCCCGAGAGCCTGCACGCACAGGTCCGCGCCGGGGCGATGGGCCTGAAGCTGCACGAGGATTGGGGTACAACACCCGCCGCCATCGACTGCTGCCTTTCGGTGGCGGAGGAACACGATGTGCAGGTGGCGATCCATACCGACACCCTGAACGAGTCCGGCTTCCTCGAAGACACCGTCGCTGCCTTCAAGGGGCGCACCATCCACACCTATCACACCGAGGGCGCTGGCGGCGGGCACGCACCGGACATCATCCGCGCCTGCGGCGAGCCCAATGTGCTGCCCTCCTCCACCAACCCCACGCGTCCCTTCACCGTGAACACGGTGGATGAGCACCTGGACATGTTGATGGTCTGCCATCACCTGGACCCGGGCATCGCCGAGGACGTGGCCTTCGCCGAGTCGCGCATCCGCCGCGAGACCATCGCCGCCGAGGACATCCTGCACGACCTGGGCGCGTTCTCGATGATCGCCTCCGACTCGCAGGCCATGGGCCGCGTGGGCGAGGTGATCAGCCGCACCTGGCAGACCGCACACAAGATGAAGGTGCAACGTGGTCCGCTGCATCCGGACAGCGGGCGTAACGACAACTTCCGCGCGCGCCGCTATGTCGCCAAGTACACCATCAATCCGGCGCTGAGCCACGGCATTGCCCACGAGGTAGGGTCGATCGAAGTGGGCAAGCTGGCTGACGTGGTGCTGTGGCGGCCGGCCTTCTTCGGCGCCAAGCCGTCGCTGATCATCAAGGGCGGCATGATCGCAGCGGCGCCGATGGGCGATCCCAACGGCTCCATTCCCACGCCGCAGCCGGTGCACTATCGGCCCATGTTCGGCAGCTTCGGGCGGGCGACGCAGGTCACGTCGCTGACGTTCGTCTCAAAGGCATCGCTCGAGTCTGACATCGGGCGCAAGCTCGGCCTGGGCAAGACCCTGAGCGCCGTGCGAGGCACGCGGTCCATCCGCAAACGCGATCTGATCCTCAACGACTATCAGCCGCATATCGAAGTCGATTCGCAGACCTACGAAGTGCGCGCCGACGGTCAGTTGCTCACCTGCGAACCTGCGAGCGTGTTGCCGCTGGCGCAGCGGTACTTCCTGTTCTGATTCGTCATTTCCATGCCCACCCTCACTGTCACCAGCATCACGCACAGCAGCGGCAGATCGGATGTCCGCCTGGTGCTGCCCTTCGAACTGCGCCAGCGCAGCCGCCTGCTGGCTATGCTCGACAGCGGCGAGGAAATCGGTCTCACGCTGCCACGCGGCACTGTGCTGCGCGGTGGCGATCGTCTGCAGGCAAGCGACGGCCGGCTGGTCGAAGTGGTGGCCGCGCCGGAGCAGGTCTCGATCATCCGCAGCAGCGACGCCCGCGAGCTGGCCCGCGCCGCCTACCACCTGGGCAACCGCCATGTCGCTGTGCAGGTCACGTCCAGCGCAATCCAGTACCTGTCCGATCATGTGCTTGACGACATGTTGCGCGGCCTTGGACTCGCGGTAGAGAGCGACGTGCTGCCGTTCGAACCTGAAGGTGGCGCCTATTCCCAGGCGCATTCGCACGGTCATGCGCATGGTCACACGCATGGAGATCCCCACGGGCATGGCTGAGCCCCTCGCCCTGCTCCGGCTGCTGCAGCTGGCCAGCCCTGCGCTGCCGGTGGGCGCATTCAATTTCTCGCAGGGACTGGAATACGCCAACGAGCAAGGTTGGGTCGGCAACGAACAGCAGGCCGGTGAGTGGATCGGCGGCGTAGCGCAGCATGGCATGGCCAACCTGGACCTGCCCATGCTGATGCGCCTGCACGCCGCCTGGAGCGAGGGTGACGCCACGCGCGCACGCCGACTCAGCCGCGAGTTGATCGCCTCACGGGAATCTGCCGAACTGCGCGCCGAGGAGCTGCACATGGGGCAGGCGCTGGCGAAGGTGCTGATGGAATACGGCATCGACGCCGCCCACCCCTGGCAGCGCAATGGCGATGCCAGTTACGCCGCCATGTTCGCACTCGCCGCGGTGCATGCCGGCGCCAACGCCGCCGACTGCGCGCTGGCCTATGCCTGGGCCTGGGCCGAAAACCAGGTCACCGCCGCCGTAAAACTGCTGCCACTGGGCCAGTCCGCCGGCCAGCGCCTGCTCGAATCACTCCGTCAGCGCATTCCGTCCCTGGTCGCCGCCGCCGCTCAGCTCGCCGATGAAGACATCGGCACCGCCACGCCCGGCGCGATGATGGCCAGCTGCTGGCACGAGACCCAGTACACCCGCCTGTTCCGATCCTGACGAGGCCCACCGCCATGCCCAGCCGACACAAGCCACGAAGCACCACCTGCGCCGTCCTGCTGCTCGCAGCTCTGACGCCTGCCTCCGCACTGGCCCACAGCGGTCATGAACTGGGCACCACCCTGATGGCCGGCCTGCTGCATCCCCTGACCGGGCTGGACCATGTGCTGATGATTGTCGCCGTCAGCGCCTGGGCTGCGCTGCTCGCACCACGCGCACGCGTGGCCGTGGCCTACTGCCTGGCGCTGTTCGTGGGCCTTGGTGCCATCATTCCCGTCGCCGGGGGCGCGGGCCTCGAGGCGGCCATTGCCGTGACGGTGGTGGGCGCCGGTGTCCTGCTCGCTTTGGGTCGACGCTGGCCGCTGTGGGCCATGGGAACGCTTGCCGCCGTATTCGCACTGGTCCACGGCTTTGCGCACGGCGCCGAGGGACCGGCGCGCAGTGGAACCTACATCGCCGGACTTGTCGTGGCCACTGCTGCACTTGCACTTGCGGTCTCGGTAATTGCCGCGCGCCTGGTGGCCCGGCCGCTGTGGTTGCGCGCCACTGGCGCGCTCAGCGCAGCGGCGGGCGCGACTGCGCTATTCGCGCAATAGGGACGATCGGAAAGCGGCGAAAGCATCAAGCACGGCAATGATTTCCGGTGCGATCCAGATCCATGCCTTGCGCGATCCTGTCGTGATGGGGCAAGAAGGTGGGTGGATAGGCGCTATCGCGAAATTGCTGTTTGCGTCCCTGTCGTCGTGTTGCCCGATTCAATATCGGTGTACTCGATCGTGCTGTACGTGAATTCCACGGACTCGATCGACCCCAGTTGGCCAGCCGGCTGGCCTGCGGCCTGCTCAGCTGCATGTTCGATCTTGACGATGCGCGCATTCTTCAACTTGACGATCTGATATTGATTTATCGTCGAAACCGTCTTGCGCATGACCCAGTATTCGATCACGACCTCGGGAAGCACCTCGTTCTGCAGGAATGCCTGCAGTAACCGTGGCGACGCGCGTCCGCGCTCACGCGTGATTCGGACCGGTCCGTGAACTATTCGACCGGTCGGCATTCCGGTGAGGGCGTCAACAGGTTGGTTGACCTGGTGCGTGACCTTGAGCGCACGCATCTTGCCCGCCAGGACCGGGGTGGTGGTGACTTCGCCCTGAATCAGTGCCCCACTGGACCCTTTGACCGAGAAGTAGACCTCATCGGCCACAGCCCCGCTTGCAAAGGCAAGCATTGCCAGTAGGGCGGCACGTGCCGGAATGCGCTGCTTTGGTTCGGCGTTCATGATCGGTGCTCCTGCTGACTGTAGCGGCGGATCAAAGGCTAACTCCCCGTGCGGCCAAGTGGAAGGATCTGACGGACCGCCACGTTTATCTGCACCTTCAGCCACCACACAGCGTCATGTCAAGCTCTGGCGGCGGCGGCAGCGCGGCGTTTGGCACATGCTGACCAACTTCCTCGTGCAGGCGACACCAGTAGCTCATGTGGGTGACCGCCAGGTTCTCGATGGATGCAGGACTCGGCACGTACACGAACACGAGCGTGTCACCCAGCATCACTTCGCCGTTGGTGTAGAGATTGTTGCGGACACCCACGTGGGCAAAAGCCAGTGGCGGCATGATCAAGGGGATCGGATCGTGCTCGATGTTCCAGCGGTACGTGCTTGGAACCTTGGAGTTGTACATCGTCACCCAGTTGGTATTGCCGACTGGTGGAGCACCAAAGACATGTACGCCCTGGGTGAAGATGTTGTCTTCGTGGCGCAGCTTGTATGCGGTCAGCTTGGCGATGGCGCCGCCGAGGCTGTGGCCGGTGATCCAGAGCTTCTTGCCCGCGGCGATGTGCGGCGCAATGCGCGCTTTAACCGCCGGATAGGCAATCGCCATGGCCTCCGCGAATCCATGGTGAAGAACGACGCCCGAGCCCCAGTTTCCTGCCGGCTGAGGGGCGACGTCGAGGTCATTGTCGAGCCAGTCCTGGAAGTAGGACTCGTCAGTCGATCCCCGGAAGGCCACGAACACCGTGTTCGCATTGCTCAGGATCAGGGCCTGCGTGTTACCCGACATGCCGGCAAAGTAGGGAGTGTCGACATCAATCACGTCGTTGGGCCCGATAGTGAGCCCCCAGGCAGCGGCCTGGGTCACGGCCACGTCGCCATCTGCATAGGCCAGCCATGACAGCAACGACAGCAGGTAGGCAT
>DATKBK010000104.1:0-6363 GCA_035514045.1 Steroidobacteraceae bacterium
CCCGACAATGGCCAGCACGGCGCTGGCACGATCCGCGCGGTCGCGGTCCTCGATCGCACCGCGTAGCGCGATATAGCCCAGGAAGAAAAACAGCACGAACAACTGCGAGACGAGGCGTGGATCCCATTCCCACCACGTGCCCCAGATGGGCTCGCCCCAGATCATGCCAGTGGCCAGCGACACGGCCGTGAAGCTGGCACCAGCCGGTGCGCAGGCCGCGGCAATGGCATGGCAGACCTTGATGCGCCAGATGAGCGCCACCGCGGCGGTGAGCGCCATCCAGGTGTAGGTCATCAGGGCCAGATACGACGAGGGCACGTGCACGTAGATGATGCGGTAGGCCTCGCTCTGGTAGTAGTCCACCGGCGCGGTCACCAGCCCGCCGTAGAGTCCGACCACCAGCATGATGCTGGCGATGCCAAGAAACCACGGCGCCCACCGACCGGCAAAGCGGTAGAAGTATGGCGGCGATCCGAAGCGATGAAACCAGGCCCAGCTCATATGCTCGATTTTACTCCATGCTGATGCGCACAGCGGCAGCGGCTGCCAGCGGCGCCAGCGTCAGGGCCAGAACGCCCATTGCGGACAGCAGATACAGGGCCTCGGACATTTCCTCGCCCACGATGGCCTGGGCAGTGGCGCGCGCACCATACACCAGCACCGGCATCACCAGCGGCAGCACCAGCAGCGACAGCAGCGCCCCGCCCCGCCGCGTGCCCAGCGTAAGCCCCGCGCCGATCGCACCGATCAGGCTGAGGCTGACGCTGCCGAGCAGCAGGGCCACGAATACACCGGGAACCGCCGACAGCGGTGCCCCCAGACTCAGGGCCGCCAACGGCCCGGCGAGGACCATCGGCAACCCGGTCAGCAGCCAGTGCGTGGCTGTCTTGGCCAGCAACAGCGCCGTGAATGACTGTCCAGACAGCGCGAACTGCTCCAAAGTTCCATCGCGCGCGTCCTCCCGATAGAGAAACTCCAGCGCCAGCAGCGACGCCAGCAGCAGGGAGACCCACAGCGCGGCCGGCGCAATCTGCCGCAGGCGCGCGGCCTCTGGATCCAGCGCCAGCGGGAACAGCACCGTGACCAGCACGAAAAACCCCAGCGGCTGCAGCCATTCACCCGGCCGGCGCGCGGCCAGCAGCAGGTCGCGGTGTAGCACGGCGGAGGCGGCCGTGAGGGACGAGGCGCGCGCGCTCATTGCATGGCCTCCTGTGGCTGGCGCCAGAGTCGGCAGTGAACCTGCGGTAGTTCGACGGCCCGGTGCGTGGCGACGATGGCCGCGCCGCCCGCCGCCAGGTGCGCGCCAAGCAGGCGTTCGAACACTGCCTGGCCTTGCGCATCCAGGTTGGCGGCAGGCTCATCCAGCAACCATAGCGTTGCGTCCCACAGCGCCAGGCGTGCCAGGGCCACACGGCGCTTCTGTCCCGCCGACAGGTTTCGCACCGGCAGTTGAGGATCAATCGCGCCAAGGCCCGCAGCATCCAGCGCGGTGCGCAATTGATCTGGCTGGTGGTGGGTGCGCAGTGCGCAGGCATAGCGCAGGTTCTCGAATGGCGTGAGGTCATCCTTCAGCGCAGTCTCGTGACCCAGATACGCCACCGCCCAGTGGAAGGCAACTGGATCGGCGCGCACCGAGGCGCCCTGCCACGCAATGCTGCCCTCCTCGGGATGCAGGAAGCCGGCGATACAGCGCAGCAACGATGTCTTGCCGGTGCCATTGGGCCACAGCAGCTGCAGCAGCTGCCCGGCTTCCACACGGAAACCCAGGCCCCTGAGCAGGTGGCGGTCACCGCGCCACAGGTGCAGTTCAGTTACTTCGAGCAAGTTGTCACTTCTTGTGGTGCGGACGGCGGGACTCGAACCCACACTTCCTCACGGAAAGCAGATTTTAAGTCTGCTGCGTCTACCAGTTTCGCCACATCCGCCTGCAGGACCAAGGCCGAAGATGAGGATACAGCACGCCGGCCGTTACTGCGTCCCGCGCATTCACCGGCACACATGCCCGAACCCTGCGGGGATGCGTCAAAACCAGAGGCGAAGGCCGATGACGCCCCGGGTGTCGTGCACCGGCAAGGAGGTGCTGCGCAGCAGATCGGCTGTGCGACCAAAGCTGCGCGCGTGCACCAGCCCCAGGTATGGCGCGAACCGGCGCGTGACTTCATAACGCAGGCGCAGGCCGGCTTCGCCATGACCCAGCCCGCTGCCGATGCCGCGCGAAGCATCGTCCTTGCCGTTGAGTTCGAGCTCAAGCAGCGGCCGCAGGATGAGCCGGTTGGTAAGCAGCAGCTCATACTCCACCGTCAGGTGGGCCGCGCTGTGGCCATGCTCGCCCAGGTAGGCCGTGGCAGAAATTTCGAAGCGTTGCGGCGCGAGTCCCTGAATGCCCAGCGCGGCAAAGGTGCGCGGCTCGGCCGGCCTGAACTCATGGCGCACGCCGGCCACCACATCCCACCAGACGGCGATGCTGCGTCCATACAGCGCTTCAAGATGCGCAGCCTCGACACTACCCGCAATGCGTTCACCTTCGCTGCGCAGCCACAGCCGGTCCAGGTCGGTGCCGATCCAGCCATGCCCTTCCCACGCCAGCGCCGCTCCCTCGTCGGCATCCCAGGCCTCGAGCCGGTCAAGCAGCGCGAAACCGTGAATGGCGTTGTCGGGCATGGGGTGAGCGTGCACGACAGGAAAAGCGGCCGCGCGATCCGCGTCGGTCAATGCCGGTACTGCCTGGCCTGCCTGCTGTTCAGGCAACTGATGTTGCGAGTGATCCTGCACTTCGGGAGGGGACGGTTCAGTGTGCACGTGCTCCTGCGCCTGCCCGATGCGCACGGCCAGCACCATGCCCAGCAACACCCCCACCACCTGACTGCGCGCGGCGCTCATTCTGCCACCCGCACTTCGCGCAACATCCCGGACTCCATGTGATAGAGCAGATGACAGTGGTAGGCCCAGCGGCCAAGCGCGTCGGCGCGCACCCGGTAGCTGCGCCGGCTGCCGGGCGGCATGTCCACGGTGTGCTTGCGCACCAGGAACTCGCCGTGGTCATCCTCCACGTCGCTCCACATGCCATGCAGGTGGATGGGGTGGGTCATCATGGTGTCGTTGACCAGCACGATGCGCAGCCGCTCGCCATAGGTCAGCCGCAGCGGCTCGCTGTCACCGAACTTGATGCCGTCAAAAGACCAGGCGAACTTTTCCATGTGCCCGGTGAGGTGCAGTTCGATCTCGCGGCCAGGATCGCGTCCGTCGGGATCTTCAAATGCGCTTCGCAGCATGGCGTAGGTCAACACGGTCCGGCCATTGCCGCGCAGGCCATTGCCGGGATCGTCGAGCCGCGATGTCGGGCTCATCGCCTGGTTGTCGACCAGTGGATTGCCGCTCTCGCTGGCCGGATGGGCGGTGCCGTCGGCAGGGCTCGTATGGTCCGCATGCCCCGCGGCGCCCGACGCGCCATGCTCCATACCCATATCCGCCATGCTGAGCAAAGGCCGCGGATCCACCGCCGGCACGGGTGCGCGCAACCCTTCGCGCACCGCCAGCGTGCCGCTGACGTAGCCCGTGCGCGCGCTGTCCTGGGCAAAGATGGTGAACGCTTCCTGACCAGCCGGTTCCACGATCACATCATAGGTTTCGGCCGCCGCGATACGCAGTTCATCCACCGTCACCGGATGAACGTACTGCCCGTCGGCCGCCACCACGGTCATCTTCAGGCCGGGAATGCGCAGGTCGAAGTAGGTCATCGCCGAGCCATTGATGAACCGCAGGCGCAGCTTCTCGCCTGCCCGGAACAGGCCGGTCCAGTTGCCCAGCGATGTTGTGCCGTTCATCAGGTAGGTGTAGGTGTTGGCATTCACGTCCGACAGATCCGTCGGCGTCATGCGCATGGCGCCCCACATGAGGCGATCCTGCATGGTTGCCGCCAGTCCCTCGCGCCTGGCATCGCGCACGAAATCACCCACCGTGCGCTGGTAGTAGTTGTCGTGGCTGGCCATCTTCTTGAGCCGGGCGAACAATGCCTCGCCGCTGAGGTCGGTCCAGTCGCTGAGCATCAGCACGTGCTCACGGTCATACGAAAACGGCTCGGGTTCCAGCGGATCGATGATGAGCGGCCCGTACAGACCGGCCTGCTCCTGGAACCCCGAATGGCTGTGGTACCAGTAAGTGCCGGCCTGGCGCACCTGGAAGCGGTACTGGTAGCTCTCGCCACGGTGGATGCCGTTGAAACTCATCCCGGGCACGCCATCCATGTTGGCCGGCAGCAGAATGCCGTGCCAGTGGATCGAGGTCTCGTTGCCGTGGATGGAGCCGGCCGGCAGCGCATTGGCAACCCGCAGGTTCACCGTTGCTCCCTCGCGCCAGCGCAGCAGCGGCGCTGGCAGTGAGCCGTTGACAGTGATGGCGGGGCGTACGCGCCCGGTGTAGTTGACGGGCGATTCGCCGATGGCGAGATCGAACTCGGTGCCGGCAAGTTCTTGGGCGCGGCCGGCAGGCTGCTGCGACCAGCCGGGTGCCGGCCACAGCCCTGCGCCGGCCACAACGCCGCCGGCTGCAAGTCCCTGGACAAAACGGCGTCGCGCTGGCGACGCGCACGGGGCCAGGGGCAATGCTCTCTCACGAATTCTCAAGATCGTCTCCTCGAAATGGAATCCTGGCCACAGGCGGACGCCTGCATCGCCACGGCGGCACCTTTGCCGCCGCAGGCTTGGCTCAATCGCTGGTCGGAGGATCAGATCTGCGCCGGGGGGCGCCAGTGTCGGAACACGGTATGGGAGCGGAAGGCGTACTCCACGGGCAAGGACGCGTGCCGGCTCACCATCATGGGTGCAGGCAGAACTGCAAACTCAAGGGGCGCGGAATTTACCAAGTGGCACCCGGCAATGCAGGCACAAGGCGTTGCCCCCTCCGCTGCGGGGCCATCGTCGCCGTGATGACCATCGTGGGTCAGGCCGAGGCCGGCGTCAGGGTCCTCGTGCGCGGAGTGGGCTCCCTGCGTATCCGGCAGGTGGTTGGCGCCATGGTGGGTCATGGGACAGGGGGCATCCAGGACACGCACGCTCGCGTATCCCTGGAACGCCACGCCAAGTCCCAGCAGGCACCCCAGCACGAGACGTACAACCCGCATGGGAGCGAGTATCCCACCCTGACCCGGCGCTGTCACCGCGCCGGCTGTCGGCTGCGCAAGGCGGAATCTGCGGGGTGGAGGCTAGGGTCGGAATCGAACCGGCGTACACGGCTTTGCAGGCCGCTGCATGACCACTCTGCCACCTAGCCGTACCGGGGAGGAACTGGAGCGGGGAAGGAACTTGAAACCCGGCTCCATGCTGTTGATTTTACCGCTACTTCGCGGCCATCCGCCAGAGCCGGGTGTGCTCATTTGTGTCTTTGCAGACGCTCGCTGGAGTCTGGTTGGTACGCGGATGTGCCGCTTCCGGGGCGGCAGTCGCGTGGTGAGTCGCCTTCCGACTACTCATGTCAACGCACCTGAAGCCCCAGTGCCGTCTCAAGCGCCAGTGCCGTTGCGTCCACATCGTCTTCGGTCGTGCTTCGCCCCAGACTGAAGCGGATCGCGCCCATTCCCACGTTCGACGCGACGCCCATCGCGTCGAGTACCGCAGAGAGCTCCACCCTTCCTGAATGACACGCCGAGCCGGTCGAGGCAGCGACCTCGGGAATCGCAGCGAGTATCTCCGCACCGACGCGTCCGACGAAGGAGACATTCAACGTGTTCGGCAACCGCTGCTGGATGTGGCCATTGAGAACGACTCCATCGCCCAGACGCGCCTGAAGGCGTGTCCACAAACGGTTTCGAAGCGTCATGACATGGCGCATCGGCGACAGGTCGCGCGCGAGAACGCATGCCTGGCCCAGCGCACCCGCAAGCAACGCGCTCTCTGTCCCGGCACGTCGACCGCGCTCGTGCTGAGCACCATGGATCAGCGGCGCAAGATCGATGCCGTTTCGGATGTAGAGCGCACCAATGCCTTTCGGCGCGTAGATCTTGTGCCCGGCAATTGTCAGCAGATCGACGCCGAGATCGTCCACGCGGGCGGGGATCTTGCCGACTGACTGCGCGGCATCGGTGTGAAATGCGATTCCGTGCTCGCGGGCGATGGCGGAACATTCTGCGATGGGCTGGATCGTCCCGACCTCGTTGTTGGCGTGCATCACGCTGATCAGGATCGTGTCCGCTGTGATCGCCCGACGCAGATCGTTCGCGTCCACGCGGCCGGTGCTGTCGACAGGCAGCCATGTCACCGTCGCACCCAAACTTTCGAGGAAGCGAACAGGTGCCACAATCGACGGATGTTCAACGCGGGAAATGATGAAATGGCGCCGCGGCCTGTCGCTGCCGAAAAACGCCCGCTT
>DATKBK010000105.1:0-13194 GCA_035514045.1 Steroidobacteraceae bacterium
GCAGCGCGAAATCCAGCTCCTCGCCCTGGGTACCCACCTTCTTGGAGTCGGCGGCCAGCTGCACCAGCTGGTCCTCGTAGATCAGCTTCGATTCGTACAGCAGGCGGCCGATCAACGTGCTCTTGCCGTCGTCGACGCTGCCGCAGGTGATGAATCGCAGCAGGTCCTTGTGCTCGTGCGTATTCAGGTAGGTCAGGATGTCCTGGCCCGAGAGGTCAATGGCGTGCGCCATCAGAAATACCCCTCCTGCTTCTTCTTCTCCATGGAAGCAGAAGAATCATGGTCGATCACGCGGCCCTGCCGCTCGGAGCTGGTGGTGAGCAGCATCTCCTGGATCACTTCGGGCAGGGTGGTGGCCGTGCTCTCCACCGCGCCGGTCAGGGGGTAGCAGCCCAGGGTGCGGAAACGCACGCTCTTCATTTCAGGCTGCTCGCCAGGCTGCAGCGGCATGCGTTCGTCATCCACCATGATCAATGCACCATCCCGGCGCACCACCGGCCGCGGTTTGGCGAAGTACAGCGGCACGATCGGGATCTGCTGCTGGTGGATGTACTGCCAGATGTCCAGCTCGGTCCAGTTTGACAGCGGAAACACGCGCAGGGACTCGCCCTTGTGCTTGCGCGCGTTGTAGAGCTTCCACAGTTCGGGGCGCTGGCGCTTGGGGTCCCAGCGGTGCTGGGCGCTGCGGAACGAGAAGATCCGCTCCTTGGCCCGCGATTTCTCCTCATCGCGACGCGCGCCACCGAAGGCGGCATCAAAACCCAGCCCGTCCAGCGCCTGTTTCAGCGCCTGTGTCTTCATGACATCGGTATGCACCGCCGAGCCATGGGTGAACGGGCCTACGCCCTGCGCCAGACCTTCCTGGTTCACGTGTACCAGCAGCTCCAGCCCCAACCGCTTTGCCGTCGCATCGCGAAAGGCAATCATTTCGCGGAACTTCCAGGTGGTGTCCACGTGCAGGAACGGGAACGGGGGCCTGGACGGGAAGAAGGCCTTCATCGCCAGGTGCAGCATTACCGAGCTGTCCTTGCCGATGGAATACAGCATCACCGGCTTCTCGCACTCGGCCACCACCTCGCGCAGGATGTGGATGGCCTCGGCTTCAAGGCGCTGCAGGTGGGTCAGGTGGGCGGTGGTCGAACTCATCGGAAAAAAGGTTGCCGGGCCCCGGCGAGGCTTATAACGGGGCGCGCAGTCTACCAGAGGTCGCTGATACGCCTTGGGCATCAGCTATCTCGCCCGGAGTGTGACCGGTCGCACCCGGGGGGGCAGGCGGGCGCCGCGTACGGTCACAGTTGTCGCTGAATGCGATTTCGTCTCTGACTGGGCATCCTTTACACTAGCGCGCCTCATCACCACGCGATTTTCCATGAGCCAGAACAAGGGCTTGAGCGGCGCAAAAAGTACCCTTGCCGCTCAGCAGGCCACCACGTCCCTTTGGGGCGGCAATTCCCCCTATGTAGAGGAGATGTACGAACGCTTCCTGGCAGGTGAGGACCTGCCGGCGGACTGGCGCAAGTACTTTGCGTCGCTGCCGGGAGCGGCGGGTGATACGCCGCATGGTCCGGTGGTGCGTGAACTGGAGCAGCGGGCCCAGGTGCCGCGTCCGGGGGCGTCCCTGCCTGGCGGCAATCCGCAGAGCGAGAAACAGGCGGCGGTCTCGCGCCTGATCCAGATCTACATGAACCGCGGTCATCTGATCGCGAAGGTCGATCCGCTCGAGATGATGCAGCGGAGCAAGCCGAAGCTGATGGAGCTTGGCTTCATGGGCCTGTCGGAGGATGACCTCGACACCGAGTTCTTCACGGCCAGTCGCGTCGAGGCAATTCCGCGCCGCGCGAAACTGCGCGTCATCATTGCGCTGCTGGAGCAGGTGTTTGCCGGCACCATCGGCGCCGAGTTCGCGCATGTCTCGAACACCGACGAGCGCCTGTGGCTGCAGGACCAGTTCCTCGCTGGCCGCGCCCACGGCAGGTTAAGCAACGAGGAGCGCATCAACATCCTGCGCCAGCTCACTTCGGCGGAAGGACTGGATCGCTACCTGCATACCCGGTACGTGGGCCAGAAGCGCTTCTCGCTGGAGGGCGGCGATGCGCTGATTCCCATGCTCAACGACCTGGTGCAGCAGGGCGGCCTGGCCGGCGTCGAGGAATTCGTGATCGGCATGGCGCACCGCGGGCGCCTGAACGTGCTGGTGAACGTGCTGGGCAAGAGCCCGGCCGACCTGTTCTCCGAGTTCGAGGGCAAGTACGACCTCGCCCACCTCAAGGGGTCAGGCGATGTTAAGTACCACAAGGGATTTTCCTCCGACCTGCGCACATCGGGTGGCAATGTGCACGTGGCGCTGGCATTCAACCCCTCGCATCTTGAGGTGGTGAACCCGGTGGTCGAAGGTTCAGTGCGCGCCCGCCAGGAGCGCCGCGGCGCGGAGGGCGATGCCCGCGTGGTGCCGGTGCTCATACACGGCGACGCCGCCTTCGCCGGCCAGGGCGTGGTGATGGAGACCCTGCAGCTGTCGCAGGCGCGGGCCTTCTACACCGGCGGCACGGTGCACCTGATCGTCAACAACCAGATCGGCTTCACCACCAGTGATCCGCGTGACGCGCGCTCCACGATGTACTGCAGCGATGTGGCGAAGATGCTCGAGGCGCCGATCTTCCATGTGAATGCCGACGACCCGGAGGCGGTGGTGTTCGTCACGCGCCAGGCGCTGGCCTATCGCATGAAGTTCCGCAAGGACGTCGTGATCGACCTGGTGTGCTATCGCCGCCTGGGCCACAACGAAGCCGACGAGCCGGCAGCCACCCAGCCGATGATGTACGCGAAGATCCGCCAGCATCCCACCGTGCGCCAGATCTATGCCGACCAGCTCGCCGCCCAGGGCGTGATCGGTCCGCAGGACGCCGCCGGCTTCCTTGAGGAATATCGCGCTGGCCTCGATGTCGGCAAGTCGCAGGTGCCGGCCTCGCTGGGCCTGATCGGCAATCAATACACGGTCGACTGGACGCGTTTCCTCAACAACGAATGGGCAGATTCCAGCTCCACCGGCATCGATGCGGAGCGACTGGCGAAGCTGGGCGCGCGCATCGTCGACGTGCCGGCTGGCTTCAAGCTGCATCCGCGCGTCGAGCAGGTGTACGCCAACCGGCGCAAGATGCTGGCCGGCCAGCTGCCGCTGGACTGGGGCTGTGCCGAGACGCTGGCCTATGCCGCGCTGCTCGAGGATGGCTGCGCGATCCGCATCACCGGGCAGGACAGTGGCCGCGGCACCTTTTTCCACCGGCACGCGGTGCTGTTTCACCAGGACACCGGCGAGACCTGGGTGCCGCTGCAGAACGTCAGTGCGGGCCAGCCGCGGTTCGTGATCACCGACTCCGTGCTGTCGGAGGAAGCAGTGCTCGGCTTCGAGTACGGCTACTCCACCACCAACCCCGCGGCGCTGGTGATCTGGGAGGCGCAGTTCGGCGACTTCGTCAACGGTGCGCAGGTCATCATCGACCAGTTCATCAGCTCCGGCGAGTCCAAGTGGGGCCGGCTCTGCGGCCTGACCATGCTGCTGCCGCATGGCTACGAGGGGCAGGGGCCGGAGCACTCTTCGGCGCGCCTGGAGCGTTTCCTGCAGATGTGTGCCGAGAACAACATGCAGGTGGTGGTGCCTTCCACGCCGGCGCAGATGTTCCACATGCTCCGCCGCCAGATGCTGCGGGCGCTGCGCAAGCCGCTGATCGTGATGACGCCCAAGAGCCTGCTGCGCCACGAGCAGTCGGTATCCCAGCTGGCGGACCTGACTGGCGGCACCTTCGAGACCGTGATCGACGAAGTGGACGAGATGGCGCCAGCCGGGGTACACCGGGTGGTGTTCTGCAGCGGCAAGGTCTACTTCGACCTGCTGAAGGCGCGCCGCGCGGCCGGGCAGAAAGATGTTGCACTGGTGCGCATCGAGCAGCTGTACCCGTTTCCGACCCATGCCTACGAGGCCGTGCTCAAGCGTTATCCGCAGGCGAGGCAGATCGTCTGGTGCCAGGAAGAGCCGCAGAACCAGGGCGCCTGGTACCAGATCCGGCACCGCCTGGAAGGTCCGCTGCAGAAAGACCGCCATACGCTGCTCTATGCGGGGCGGCAGCATGCCGCGGCGCCGGCCACCGGCATCGCCAAGATCCATGAAGCCGAGCAGCGCGAGCTGGTCGACGCTGCACTCAATGCCACCGCGCTGGACATCGGTCCGAGCACGGCGCGGCTGGTGAACGAGGCCACCGCGACCCCGCTGCGGGTCGGCAACTGAACAATCCAAGGAAGAACGCTGGTTCCATGAGCACCGAGATCAAAGTACCCAAATTGCCCGAATCCGTCGCCGATGCCACTTTGGTGACCTGGCACAAGAAGGCCGGCGATGCCGTAGCGCGCGACGAGAACCTGGCGGACCTGGAGACCGACAAGGTGGTGCTCGAAGTGCCGGCGCCGGTCGCCGGGGTGCTCAAGGAGATCAAAGTGCAGGCCGGCACCACGGTCACCAGCGATCAGTTGCTGGCCATTGTCGAAGCCGGGGCGGTGGCGGCTGCGCAGCCGGCTGCGGCGGAACCAACACCTGCACCGAAGGCGGCGAAGGCCGCACCGCCCGCCGCGAAGTCAGCCGAACCCGCGGCGGCGGCGGCAGCGACTCCCGCAGCCGCAAAATCCGGGCCCGCCGCCAGGCGCGCTGCGAGCGAGACCGGCGTGGATGTGACCGCGGTCCGCGGCGGCGGCCTGGGCGGTGCGGTGAGCAAGTCCGATGTGCTGGCCCATGCTGCCGCCGGCCAGCGCGCCGAGCGGCGCGTACCCATGACCCGGCTGCGCGCGCGCGTTGCCGAGCGACTGGTGACGGCCCAGGCCACGCAGGCGCTGCTGACCACCTTCAACGAGGTGGATCTGCAGGCCGTGCAGGAGCTGCGCGCCCGGTACAAGGACAAATTCGAGAAGCAACACGGGGTGAAGCTGGGCTTCTCCTCGTTCTTCGTGAAAGCCGTCATCGAGGCGCTGAAGCGCTTCCCGGTGGTCAATGCGGCCGTGGACGGCAACGACATCGTCTATCGCGAGTTCTACGACATTGGCGTGGCGGTCTCGACCGATCGTGGCCTGGTGGTGCCGGTGCTGCGCGACGCCGACGCGATGAACTTCGCCCAGGTTGAAAAAGCGGTGGGCGAATACGCCGGCAAGGCGCGCGGCGGCACCCTCACGATGGAAGACCTGACCGGTGGCACCTTCAGCATCACCAATGGCGGGGTATTTGGCTCGTTGATGTCCACACCCATCGTCAATGCCCCGCAGAGCGCCATCCTGGGCATGCACAAGATCCAGGAGCGGCCGGTGGTGGTGGATGGGCAGATCGTGGTGCGCCCGATGATGTACCTGGCGCTGACCTACGATCACCGCATCATCGATGGCCGCGAAGCCGTGCAGTTCCTGGTGGTCATCAAGGACTGCCTGGAAGACCCGGGTCGCCTGCTGATCGGAATCTGACCCATGACCGACCGTTACGACGTGATCGTCATCGGGGGCGGTCCCGGCGGCTACCCCGCCGCCATCCGCGCGGCGCAAAACGGCCTGACCGCGGCCTGCATTGACGGCTGGAAAAACCTGGATGGTTCCTACGCCCTTGGCGGCACCTGTCTCAACGCTGGCTGCATACCGTCCAAGGCGCTGCTGGAATCCTCCGAGCTGTTCCATCGCGCCGCACATGAATTCGGCAAACATGGCATCGGCATCGGTACGCCATCTCTCGACCTCGCCGCGATGCAGAAGCGCAAGACCGGCATAGTGAAGGGCATGACTGGCGGCATTGCCGCGCTGTTCAAGTCCAGCGGCGTCACGGGACTTGCAGGTCTCGGCAGGCTGCTGGCGGGCAACAAGGTGGAATACACCGCGGCTGATGGCGCCAGGCGCACGCTCGAGGCAGGCCACGTGATTCTCGCCTCCGGCTCGGAGCCGGTGCAGCTGAAGAGTGTTCCCCACGACGGCAAGCTGATCGTGGATTCCTGGGGTGCGCTGGAGTTCGAGGCTGTGCCGCAGCGGCTGGGCGTCATCGGTGCCGGCGTGATCGGCCTTGAACTGGGCAGCGTCTGGGCGCGCCTGGGCGCCAAGGTTACCGTCCTTGAGGCCGGCGAGGAGTTCCTGGCGATGGCCGATCGGCAGCTGGCGGCCGAGGCGCTGAAGCAGCTGCGCAAGCAGGGGCTGGATATACGGCTTGGTGCGAAGGTCAGTGCGGCCGCTGTCGCAGGCAAGGGCAAGGAAGTGAGCGTGAAGTTCACCGACGCTGCAGGCGACCAGCAGCTGGCCTTTGACCGGCTGGTCGTGGCCGTTGGCCGGCGGCCGTACACCCGGGACCTGCTCGGCGAAGGCACCGGCGTCGAGCTCGATGCGCGCGGCTTCATCGTGGTCGATGAGCATTGCCGTACGGGCGCCGCCAATGTTTTCGCCGTGGGCGACTGCGTGCGCGGACCCATGCTCGCGCACAAGGCGAAGGAGGAGGGCGTGATGGCCGCTGACCTGGCTGCCGGCCGCTACGGTCACACCAACTATGACGTGGTGCCCTCGGTCATCTACACCACGCCCGAGATCGCCTGGGTGGGTGTGAGCGAGGCGCAGGCACGCGCAGCGGGCGCCAAGGTCAAGATCGGCCTGTTCCCCTTCATGGCCAGCGCGCGCGCCAAGGCCATGGAGGCCACGGCCGGGTTCACGAAAATTGTTGCGGACGCGGACAGCGACCGGGTGCTGGGCGTGCACATCATCGGTCCAATGGCCGGCGAGCTGATCGCCGAATGCTGTCTGGCGCTGGAATATCAGGCCAGCTGCGAGGACCTGCAACGCACGATGCATGCGCATCCAACCCTGTCGGAGGCCGTGCACGAGGCTGCGCTGGCCGCCGACAAACGCGCCATCGACACGCTCAATCGCTAGACGCCCCGCCGCACCTTGTAGACATTGGGGATCCTGGCCAGGCGGCGCTGCAGCCGGGACAGTTCGCCCGCGTCCCTGACGCTAACCCGCACCTCGAAGCGCGCGATCCGGTCGTTCGGATCGGTGTTGCTGCTGACGCCCTCGATCGACAAATGCTCCTCGGCGATGGTGTCTGATATATCGCGCAACAGGCCGCGGCGGTCGAAGGCCTCGATCAGCACCCGCGCGGCTATGCGGGCGCTGTTGGCGGCGTCGCTCCAGTCGACTTCCAGCAGGCGCTGCGGTTTCTGCTTCACCATGCGGGCCAGGCCCGGACAGCCGGCCTGATGGATGGTGACGCCACGTCCCAGCGTGAGGTAACCCCGAATCGGCTGCGGCCGCATCGGTGCGCAGCAGCGTGCCAGCGTGATCGGCAGGTCGCCGACACCGTCGATCTGCACCGGCGAGCGGGCACCGCCGCCGGCCTTGCGGGCTTTGGCGCTGCGCGTTGCAGGGCGAGGCGCATGTGCTGCGGGAGGCGGGGCGGCTACGCTCCGGCTGCCCGCAGCCGTGGCGCCTTTGCCGTTGCCCGCTGCCGGTTTGCCACCAGTCTCCTTCGCTTCGTCCAGCCGCCGAAAGAATGCGCGCAGCTTGGCCCGGCTGCGCGGCGAGACCAGATAGCCGTCGCGCTCCGCCAGCCAGTCGCGGCTGGGCGCAGGCTCCTTGCCGGTGATGACCTCCACCACGTCACCGCTCTTGACCTGCTGGTTCAGCGGGGCGATGCGGCCGTTGATCTTCGCGCCACGGCAGCGCTCGCCCAGGCCGCTGTGCAGGTGGAAGGCGAAGTCCAGTGCCGTGCCGCCGCGCGGCAGGTCGATCACCTCGCCCTTGGGCGTCAGCGCGTACACCCGATCCTCGAACAGGCCCGAAGCCAGCCGGGTGAGCGCATCTGCGCTCTCGCCTCCCGGTGCCCCGTGCAGCAGCTCGCGCACCTGCTGGATCTTGTCATCGTAGCGGCGATCCACGCCGCCTTCCTTGTAGCGCCAGTGCGCCGCGACGCCAAGTTCGGCCAGGGCATGCATCTGCCGGGTACGGATCTGCACTTCGAGTGGCCGTCCGTCCGGCCCGCGCACCGCGGTGTGGATGGACTGGTAGTTGTTGCCCTTGGGCGTCGCGATGTAGTCGTCGAACTCCGATGGCAGGAAGGGCCACAGTTCGTGTACCACGCCCAGGGCCGCATAGCAGTCGGCCACCGAGCCTGCGATGATGCGCACCGCGCGCAGGTCGAGGATCTGCTCGAAGGCCAGCCGCTTGCGCTGCATCTTGCGCCAGATGCTGAAGATATGCTTCGGGCGGCCGGCCACCTCGGCTTCGATGCCGGCGGCGCGCAGCGCCGCTTCGAGCACGCGGATGACCTCCTTGATGTACAACTCGCGGTCCCGCCGCTTCTCGTTCAGCGCGGCCTTGATGCGCTGGTAGTCCGCCGGCTGGGATTCGCGCAGGGCCAGGTCTTCAAGCTCCCACTTCAACGACCAGATGCCTAACCGGTTGGCGAGCGGGGCGTACAGCTCCTGGATCTCCAGCGCGATCTGGCGCCGCTCGGCCGGGCTCTGGTCGCGTGCACGGCGCGCGCGCACCAGCTGTCCGGCCAGTCGGGCGATCACCAGCCGCGGGTCGCCCACCACGGCCAGCAGCATCTTGCGCAGGGTCTCGGCCTGGCCGCTGGCGAGCCTCTCGCCTGCTGACCATTGCGCATCGAGCTGGAAATCGCCGAGCCGGTCCAGCTGTGCGGCCAGCCGCATCGCGGGCGTACCGATGTGCGTGCCCTGCGCTGCCGTCAGTTCCGGAGCTCCGCGGTCGGTGCGGCGGGCAGCGTGCAGCAGCGCGGCTGTAGCCAGCGGCGCATCGCCGGTCAGTTCGAACACGATGCCGCCTGCCTCGCGAGCGCGCTCGAGCACCACCGGGGGGGAGCCGGCTTCGGCGAGCACGGCGCTTGCCGCTGCCAGCGCATCATCGGGCTGCGTCAGCGGCGGGGACGATGTGGGGATCACCACGTCACGCTATCATATTCACATGCCGCGCTATGCAAGCCGCTCCTGGCGCTCCTTCGATCCGGCTGCCCGGCGGCCCGAGCGGCCCGACGTTGCGGTGCTGCCCGCCGGTCCCTGGCGTGTACTGGGAATTGATCCGGGGTCGCTGCGCACCGGCTATGGCATCGTCGATTGCAATGCGCGAGGCGAGACCCATGTGGCCAGCGGCTGCGTGCAGACCAAGGGCACCGATCTGGCGCGACGACTGCACCTGATCCACCAGCGGCTGCGGGAGCTGGTGGAGCAATACCGGCCGGACGAGGTCGCGGTGGAACGGGTGTTCATGCATCGCAATGCCGACAGCGCCCTGAAACTGGGCCAGGCACGCGGTGCCGCGCTGACCGCCGTTGTGACTTGTGGTGCGGCGGTTTACGAGTACGCGCCCCGTGCGGTCAAGCTGGCCATTGTCGGCAATGGCGGGGCCGACAAGGGACAGGTGGCGCATATGGTGCGGGTACTGCTGGCCATCGGCGAGCCGGCCACGGCGGACGAATCCGATGCGCTGGCGATTGCGCTGTGTCATGCGCACGCACGCCGCACCGCGCGCCAGCTGGCGTCGCTGGGGCGGCCCGGGTGATCGGCGCACTGGCCGGAGTGATCGCGGAGAAGGAGCCACCGCGCCTGCTGATCGAATGCCAGGGCCTGGGCTATGAGGTTGAGGTGCCCATGTCCACCTACCTGACGCTGCCGCCGGTGGGTAGCGGCGTGCGGCTGAGAATTCACCATGTGCTGCGCGAGGATGCCTCGCTGCTGTACGGCTTCGCCACCGCGGAGGAACGCGAGCTGTTCCGCGCGTTGCTGAAGGTCAACAGTGTGGGGCCGAAGGTGGCGTTGGCTATCCTGTCTGGCGTCAGCGCCAGCCAGTTTCGCCAGGCAGTGGCTGCGGAGGATGCCGCCGCGCTCACCCGCATCCCCGGCGTGGGCCGCAAGACCGCCGAGCGGCTGCTGGTGGAAATGCGTGATCATTTCAAGGATGCGCCAAGTGCAGCCGGCAGCGCGGGAGTTCTGCCGCCGCGCGAAGAAGCGCTGCATGCATTGCTGGCCCTGGGCTACAAGCCGCAGGAAGCGCAGAAGATGCTCGAAAAGGCGGCCACCACAGGCGCCACCACCGAAGAACTGATCCGTGGCGCACTGCAGGGCGCGGTGTCGAAGTGAGGCGCCAATGAGCACGGAACGGCTGGTCGGCGCGGGCGCAACCGGCGAGGAAGAAAGCCAGGATCGGGCCATCCGTCCGAAGCGCCTGTCGGAGTACATCGGCCAGCCAGCGGTAAAGGCCCAGCTCGGCCTGTTCATCGAGGCAGCGCGCGCCCGGCACGAGGCGCTGGACCATGTGCTGGTGTTCGGCCCGCCGGGTCTGGGCAAGACCACGCTGGCGCAGATCCTCGCCGCCGAACTGGGCGTGAACCTGGCGCATACCTCCGGCCCGGTGCTCGAGCGCCCCGGCGACCTGGCCGCCCAGCTCACCAAGCTGGCACCGCGTGACGTGCTGTTCATTGACGAGATTCATCGCCTCAGTCCGGTGGTGGAAGAGATCCTCTATCCGGCGATGGAGGACTACCAGCTCGACATCATGATTGGCGAGGGGCCGGCGGCCCGGTCGATCAAGCTGAACCTGCCGCCGTTCACGCTGGTGGGCGCAACCACGCGCGCGGGGCTGCTCACCTCGCCGCTGCGCGACCGCTTTGGCATCGTGCAACGGCTCGACTTCTACTCCGATGCCGAGCTGACGCAGATCGTGGCGCGCTCGGCGTCCATCCTCGGGGTGAGTGCGACGCCGGCCGGCGCCGCGCGCATCGCGCAGCGTTCGCGCGGCACGCCGCGCATTGCCAACCGCCTGCTGCGGCGGGTGCGCGACTATGTGCAGGTGCGTGGCGACGGCAGCATCGACGAGCGCAGCGCGGATGCTGCGCTTGACCTGCTGGACGTGGATCCGAAGGGACTGGATGCGCTCGACCGGCGCGTGCTGATGACAGTCATCGATCAATTCGATGGTGGCCCGGTGGGCATCGAGAGTCTGGCCGCTTCGATCGGCGAGGAGCGCGGCACGCTCGAAGATGTGGTGGAGCCGTTCCTGATCCAGCGCGGGTTGATGATGCGCACCGCGCGCGGCCGTGTCGCCTCGCGCCAGGCCTACCTGCACCTGGGTCTGGCCGCTCCCGAACGCGGCGCTGCGGCGCTGCCATTGTTCGAGGATCAGCCGAAGTGACGGGCTTTCGCCTGTCGGTGCGGGTCTACTATGAGGATACCGACGCCGGTGGCGTCGTCTACCATACGGGCTACATCCGGTATTTCGAACGTGCGCGCACCGAGTGGCTGCGCGCGCTGGGTTACTCGCAGAAGCAGCTGGCAGAGGAGGCGGGAGTGCTGTTTACCGTGGTCGAGTTGACGGTGCGCTATCTGAAACCGGCGCGCCTCGATGACACGCTCGAGGTGCTGGCGCAGGTCGGTGAGGCCCGCCGCGCATCGCTGGCCTTTGTGCAGGAGATTCGCGATGTCGCCGGCGAATTGCTCGCCGCCGGGCAGGTGCGGGTCGCCTGTGTCGATCAGCGCAGCCTGCGGCCGCGCCGTCTGCCGGCCGGTCTTGCCGCCAGGGTGAGCTCCCGATGAACCCGGAATCACTGCACGTCCTGCGACTGATCATGGATGCCAGCATCGTCGTGCAGGCCGTGCTGCTGGTGCTGGCGATCGCCTCGCTGGGCTCGTGGGCGATCATCCTCGCCAAGCGCTCGGTGATGGCCAGGGCGCGCGCCGAGGCCGAGCAGTTCGAGGCTGCATTCTGGTCGGGCGGTGATCTTGGGGCGCTGTATCGCAGTCTCGAGGCCAAGGGCGGCAGCACCGGCATGAGCAATATCTTCGAGATGGGGTTCCGCGAGTTCGCCCGCCTGCGGCAGAGCGGTGGCAATTCCGATCAGCTGCTGGAGGGAGCGCGCCGGGCAATGAAGGTGGCCCAGCTGAAAGAACTCGACCGCATGGAGCACAATCTGGCGACCCTGGCCACCATCGGGTCGGTGAGTCCCTATGTGGGCCTGTTCGGCACCGTGGTTGGCATCTTCAACACCTTCGTCGGCTTGGGGCAGGTGCAGCAGGCCACCCTGGCCACGGTGGCGCCGGGCATCGCCGAGGCGCTGATCGCCACGGCCGCGGCGCTGCTGGCTGCCATACCCGCGTTCATCGCCTACAACCGGTATGCGGAAAAAGTCAGCCGGCTGGAGCTGCGTTACAACGCATTCATGGAGGAGTTCTCCACCATCCTGCAGCGCTATGCTGCACGACAACCACCGGCAGCCGGAGAGGCCGTGTAGATGGAAGACGCGCCGCGCAAGCGCCGGTTGATTGGCGAAATCAACATGGTGCCGTTGATCGACGTGATGCTGGTGCTGCTGGTGATCTTCATGGCCACTGCGCCGCTGCTGACGCAGGGCGTGCAGGTGGAGCTGCCCCAGGCCAGTGCCGAGCCGCTGCCGCCAACCAACCAGAGGAGTCCGCCGCTGATCCTGACCATCGACCGTGAAGGCCGGCGTTACCTCAACACCACCCGCGATGCCGAGCGGGCGCTGGATGAGGCGGAATTGCGCGCGGCGGTCAGTGCGGCGCTGGCAGCCGATCCGCAGCGCGACGTGCTGGTGCAAGGCGACGGCCGGGCGGAATATCAGAACGTCATGACAGCGATGGTGCTGCTGCAGCAGGCCGGTGCAACGCGCCTGGGTTTCGTCGCTGATCCGCCCCCCGAGGTCCGGCGGCAGCCGTGAACAGGCCCAATCCCCGCAGTGGCGGTGTGTGGGCATCCTGGTCGCTGTCCATCCTGCTGCATCTGGCGATCGTGGGCATTGCCGTAGGGGCATGGTTCTGGGCGCAGCGCTCGCGACCGCCGCAACCGCTGGGCATTCAGGGCAGCGTGGTGAGCAGCGCCGAGCTGGCGCGCCTGACACAGCCCATGCCCGATCCGGTGCCCGCTGCGCCAGAACCTGAACCGGAACCCGAAGCGCTGCCGTTGCCTGAAGAGCTGCCGCCACCCGAAGAAGATCCCGCGGTACTGCAGGCCGAAACCGAACGGGTCGCCGAAGAGCGACGAGTTGCCGAGGCGCAGCAGGCCGCCGAGCTTAAGGCACGCGAGGAAGCGGCGCGCCAGCAGGCCGAGCGCGAACGTCGCGATAAGGAGCGCGCCGAGCAGGAGAAGGTCGAACGTGAACGG
>DATKBK010000106.1:0-4850 GCA_035514045.1 Steroidobacteraceae bacterium
ATCTGAACTGGGCGGGCGGCACCTCGCGGCCGCGCTATTTCCAGATCCGGGGCATCGGCGAGCGCGAACAGTACGAGGGTGCGCCCAATCCTTCAGTAGGTTTCCTGATCGACGACATCGACTTCAGTGCGTTGGGGATGCCGGCTGCACTGTTCGACGTGGGACAGATCGAGGTGCTGCGCGGGCCGCAGGGCACGCAGTACGGGGCCAACGCGCTGGCGGGGCTGATCGTGGTTCGCGGCAATGAGCCAGAACGGGAGACGGGCGGGCGCGTCGAAGCCACGGGCGCGCAATACGGCGCAACGTCGCTGGGCGCGTCGGTGACCGGGCCCCTCACGGCGTTGGATTCGGCCTGGCGGGTATCGTTGCAGCATGCGCGCGGCGACGGCTTCATCCGCAACACCTTCCTGGACCGCGACGATACCAACGATCGCGATGAGTTCACGGCGCGGCTGAAATGGCGCTGGTTTGCAGGTCCCGACACCACTCTGGACTTCACGCTGCTGCACGCCGACATCGATAACGGCTACGACGCCTGGGCGCTGGACAATTCCCGCATCACGCTGTCGGATGAGCCGGGGGAGGATTCGCAGCAGGCCACTGGCGCCTCATTGCGGCTGTCGGCCCCATGGCGCGCAAACACGTTGACCGTCGTCGCCAGTCACGCGCAGTCCGAGAGCATCAACAGCTTCGACGCTGACTGGGGCAACGCGGCACACTGGGCGCCATATAACTACGCGTATTTCGGGCGTTATGCGCGCGAGCGCAAGAATGGCAGCATCGAGCTGCGGCTGGCCTCGCCCCGGTCCGCGCCTGGTGGCACGGCCGCGTGGCTGTTCGGGGCGCATGGGCTGCGTTTGACGGAAGCAGGCACGGATTTGCTGCGGGGTGACTACGCCGATCCCGGCGACCCCGTGTTCTCCGGCCAGGACGAACTCGCGCATCGCTATCGCGCCACCAGCCTCGCACTGTTCGGCCAACTCGACGGTCATCTGGCGCCACGCTGGCGCTGGTCGGCCGGCCTGCGCCTTGAGCAGCGCCGCGCGGACTACGGGGATGCGGGTATCGTCAATGACGAGCCGCGGGACTCGGATCTGGACGCGACCGATCGCATGCTGGGCGGGCAGATTTCCCTCAGCACGGATCTGGTCGCCGACACGACGGCACATGTCGCGCTGTCGCGCGGCTTCAAGGCCGGTGGGTTCAACCTGGGCGTGGTCGCGGAGGACCCGGATGATGCGCAGGCCGCCAGGCGCTTCGCCCCGGAGTATCTGTGGAACCTGGAAACCGGGCTGAAGTCGGCGCTGGCCGGTGGCCGTGGCCGCGCCGACCTGACGCTGTTCTACCAGTGGCGCAGTGACCAGCAGGTGAGAACGGGCAGGCAACTGGATCCGGTGGACCCCAACAGCTATGTGTTCGTCACCGACAATCTTCCGCACGGCTACACCACTGGCCTCGAGGCGAGCCTGCAGTACGCCCTGACCCCTGCGCTCAACGTCGGCGGTTCACTGGGGCTGCTACGCAGCAGGTCCGGACCGGGGTCCACCGTGGATGGCGACGGCAACAGCGTGCCGGTGACATCGCGTGAACAGGCGCATGCGCCGGGCTATACGGCGGCGCTGAACGCCACCTGGCGCGGCGCGCGTGGCTTCATGGCGCGCGTGGACGTGTCCGCGATGGACTCCTTCTATTTCGATGTACCCACGGACCACCAGCAGAAGTCCCGCTCGTACGCGCTGGCGCACTTCAAGGCGGGCTATGAGGCGGGCAACTGGAGCATCCATGCCTGGCTGCGCAATGGCTTCGGCAAGGACTACGCCGTGCGCGGCTTCTTCTTCTCCAACGAACCACCGGACTGGCAGCAGAAGCTGTACGTTCAACAGGGCGATCCCCGCCAGTTCGGCGTCACCGCGTCGGTAAACTTCTAGCGCCAGGCAGGAGCACAGCATGGACATCGCCGTCGAGATCAGCCTCTACCCCCTCAATGAAGACTTCATCCCACCGATCCAGGATTTCATCGACCGCCTCAAACGGCAGCCGGGCCTGAAGGTAACCACCAACCACCTGAGCACCCAGGTGTTCGGCGACCATGACCGCATCTTCGAGCTGCTGCGCCGGGAGATGGGCGCCACCTTTGCCGGCGGTGGCAAGGCCATCTTCGTGACCAAGTTCATCGGACCTTACCGGCTGCCCGATGCCTGAATTCCCCCTGCAACGTGTGCTTGATGGCATCCGCGCCACACATCCGGCCGAGTGGTTGGCGGTGATCTCCGGTGTGGTCTACGTGCTGTTCATCATGGCCCGGCACCGGGTCGGCTGGATATTCGGTGCGCTCAGCTCGGTAATCCTGATGGTGCTCGCGGCGCGCGCGCGCCTGCCCATGAATGCGCTGCTGCAATTTTCCTATGTGCTGGCGGCGGCATATGGCTGGTGGAGCTGGTCACGGGCCCCGCAGGGCCGGCCCATCGGCAGATGGCATTGGCGCGGGCATGTGGTGTCGCTGGCCGGCTGTGTGCTGATCAGTCTGGGGCTGGCGCAGTTGCTGGCAATGGAGGGCACCTCCGCGTTCCCCTTCACCGATTCGCTGGTCGCCTGCGTGGGTCTGGTTGCCACCTGGCAGGTGGCCCGCGTGTACCTGGAGAACTGGCTGTACTGGATAGTTGTCGATGCGGTATCGATCTATCTGTATTTCACGCAGGGGCTGGTGGTGTCCTCGCTGCTGTATGTGATCTATCTGGTGATCGCCACCGTGGGATTCTTCAGCTGGCTGGGCAAATACCGGCGCCAGGCTGCCTCGGCCTCATGATTCCGGACCAGCTGCTGGCGCTGGTGCCGGGGTGCGAGGGGTCGCACGCGCCCCTGGGCGTGGTGCCATTGCCGGGCGGGCAGGGACGCAACGAGGTGCTGCGCATCGATACGTCGCAGGGCCGCTTCGTGTGGCGCCACCGGCTGCCTCCAGTCAATCGGCCGGGATCGGCGGCTCTCACCGAACTGCAGGCTCATCGGCATGCAGCGGCAGCGGGCCTGGCTCCAAAGATACTGGCCGCCGCAGCCGACGGCAGCTGGATCCTCATGGAGCATGTCGACGCGCCGACCTGGACCGTGCCGCAGCTGGCGGCGACCGAGGGGCTGGAGAGGCTCGGTTCCCGACTGGCGATGCTGCATGCCCTGGAGGTTCCCGCCGAGCTGCCGGCAGCGAATGCGCCGGCTATGGCGTTGGGGTATCTGGCCATCCTGCGCTGGCGCGATCCGGCAGCGGCCGCAGCACTTGAACCGCTGGCGCGGCGGGTGGAACAGGTGACCGCGGAACTGGCAGGGGCGGGCCAGCGGCGGGCGCTGGTACATGGTGACCTGATGGTCAGCAACATGCTTGGACCCCAGCCCCTGCTGGTCGACTGGGAGTATGCGCAGGCCAGCGATCCGGGCTGGGACTTCGCCTGCCTGCTGAGCTACTACCCGCGCCTGGAGCCTGCCCTGGCACGGTTGCTGGGCAGTGCCGGGCTCGATGACCCGGAGACGCGGTCACACCTGGCGCTGCAGCGGGAGCGCTTTGCCCTGCTCAATCGCCTCTGGGAACGGGCCTATCCCGCACCTGGGCAAGGTCGTACTGGATAACTAGCTGCCAGCGCAGGCAAAATAGCGCGTTTGTCGAAACCCCGAAGGCGCTTCCCGACCCATGGCATTGATCAAGGTTACCGACCGCGACGGCAACGAACACGACGTCGATGGCAACACCCGCTTCACCCTGATGGAGAACCTGCGCGACCTGGACTACGGCGTGGCCGCGGTCTGTGGTGGCATGTGTGCCTGCGCCACCTGCCATGTGTGGATCGACCCGGCATGGCAGGACAAGCTGCCGCCGATGCACTCCGACGAGAAGGACCTGCTGGGTGACCTGTCGACGTATCGCGAGGGCACCTCGCGGCTGTCATGCCAGATCAAGTTCACCGAGGCACTGGCGGGTCTGAAACTGCGCATCGCCGACGACGAGTGAGGCGCCCGTGAAGCAACCCGTGCTCCGGCCAGGCAAGGCCCTCATCTGTGGTTCGATGGCCTACGACACCATCATGGTGTTCGAGGACTACTTCCGTAATCACATCCTGCCCGACAAGCTGCACATGCTGAATGTGTCCTTCCTCGCGCTGCAGATGCGGCGCGAGTTCGGTGGCTGTGCCGGCAATATCGCCTACAACCTGAAGCTGCTCGGCGATACCGGCTACGTGATGGCCACCGTGGGGCACGACTTCGGTCCCTATGCACAGTGGATGGACCAGCAGGGCGTACCGCGCGACTATATCCGCACGGTTCCGGACGAGCACACGGGCCAGGCCTTCATCACCACCGACCTGGCCAACAACCAGATCACGGCCTTCCATCCCGGTGCCATGGGCCACTCGCACCTCAACGCGGTGACGGCCGCGCAGGATGTCGCGTTGGGCATCGTCGCTCCCGATGGCCGCGACGGCATGATCCAGCATGCGCAGCAGTTCGCCGCCGCCGGCATCCCGTTCATCTTCGACCCCGGCCAGGGCCTGCCGATGTTCGGCGGGGAGGACCTGAAAGTCTTCATCGGTCAGGCCAGCTGGGTCACCGTGAACGACTACGAGTGGAGCCTGCTGGCCGATCGCCCGGGTTGGAACGAAGCCGAAGTGACGCAGCGAGTGGCAGCGCTGGTCGTTACACACGGCGGGGAAGGCTCCACGGTATTCACCGCTGACGGCAAGCTGGATATCCCGCCCGCGCCGGCGCGGGCCGTGGTCGATCCCACCGGCTGCGGTGATGCCTACCGCGCGGGCCTGATGCACGGCCTGCTGCACGGCCTGACCTGGGACAAGACCGCACGCATTGCC
>DATKBK010000107.1:0-7482 GCA_035514045.1 Steroidobacteraceae bacterium
AAGGTTCGCCTGCGCCTGGTTGATGCGGGCGACCGAGTCGGTGGCCGCGCCGCCGCTGCCGCCTGTGGAGGTGGCCCCGAGCACCGAATCGCCGCGCAGCTGACGCTCCAGCTCGTCGCGGCCAGAGACCGCCACCTGCAGTTCGTTCTCGACCCGCCGCGTGGCGTCGATGGCTTCCTGGAGCTGCGAGAAGTAATCGCTGCCTTCGGAGGGCAGCAGGCCCACGTTGGCCTTCTTGAATTCCGCCAGGCGATTCTCATGCGCGGTCAGGCGCTCTTCAAGCACCTTGAGCTCTGCCTGGACGAATTTCTGCGCGCTCTCGCCGCTCTCGCGCTTGCCGCCGAGGGTCTCTTCGATGAAGGTGGTGACGACGGTATCCATCACTTTCAAGCCGCGGTCACGAGCGCTGTCCTGGTACCTGAAGGTGTAGATGCTGCCGGCCAGGCGAGCCTGGTCCTGGTTGCTGGCGCTGCGCACGTCCAGCTGCACGCTGGACGAAAGGGTTTTGAGGATGCTGGACACCCTGCGCGGATCGGTTTCAGTGGCCGGAAGCACGCCCGAAGTGCGCGCGATGCGCTCGAGGCGCTCGCCCGACAGCAGGGCCTGGCGCACGTAGTTGAGCTGAACGTTCATGTCCTGATCGACGGCAAGCCCCTGCAGCAAGGGTCGCAGTGCCGTCTGCGTGTCGACGAACACGCTGGCGCTGGCCTCGTAGCGGTCGGGGATCGAGAACACGACCAGCCAGCCCCCCAGCGCCAGTGCGCCGGCGGCCGCCATGCCAATCCAGCGATAACGCCAGGCGCTGCGCGCCTCGTCGTACAGCTTGTCGATGACTACGTTCAACGCATGACCTAGAAGCGGCTCTCTGGGACAAGCAGGATGTCGCCGGGCCTGAGCTTGAGGTCCTGGCTCATGTCGCCGTCAAGCAGCCGGTTGATACGGACGCGGGTCTCGGTCTGTTTGCCGTTCTCGGTGCGGATGAGCTTGCCGTCATTGCCGCGGGCGAACCGCCCCAGGCCACCGGCCGCGAGAATGGCGTCGAGTACGGTCATGCCCTCGCGGTAGGCAACGGCCTGCGGTTGCACCACCTGGCCCATGACCTTGACCTGGCTGTAGGCATTGGCCGATTGGGTAACGAACACGTTGACCCGCGGCGTGCGGACGTATTCGGCCAGCACGGTCTCGATGTCGCGCGCCAGCTGTGTGGGCGATTTGCCAACGGCGGTCATGTCTTCGACCAGCGGCGTGGTGATCTTGCCGTCGCTGCGCACCGGCACGTTGATGGTGAGATCGGGGTTCTGCCAGACGTAGATCTGCAGGGCGTCGCCGGGGCCGATGATGTAGTCGTCGCCGACCACGGATGCCACGGGTGCGGGGGGTGGCGGCGAGGTGGACTGCGCCAGGGCGGCGGGCACCGTCACAGCCAGCAACCCGGCAATTGCCGCCAAAAGCCTAAATTCTCTGGACATTTTTCGAGTCTAGCAGAAGCTTTTGACGCCTAGCGCCTGTGAACATGTAGGACGCGTCTCACTTCAGAGCGAGGCGAGCAGGCGCTCGGCCTCGGCACGCTCATCGAAGGGCTGAGTGTCGAGCAGCGTGTCGGCGAGCAGCACCCTGGCCTCGTCTTTCTGGCCGGCCTGGGCCAGCGCCGCCGCCAGGTGGTAGCGCACCTCCGGCGAATCCGGCAGGCCCGCCGCGGCCGCCTGCAGCAGGGGTAGGGCCTCCGGCAGACGCCCTGCCTGGACCAGCAGCCAGCCATAGGTGTCCTGCACATTGGGCACGGTGCTCGCGAGTTCGTGGGCCGACCTTGCGGTCTGCAATGCCCGCGGGTCGCCCACCAGGGAATAGGCGACGGCCAGGTTGTTGAGGGCGATGGGCCGCACGGGGTGTGCGGGGTGGATGCCGGCCACCACCCGCTCGAACTCACGCACTGCGCCGGCATGGTCGCCGCTTTGCTGCAGTGCGGTAGCCAGGTACTGCCGGATCTGTCGGTCGCCTGGATAGCGCGCCAGCCATTGGCGCAGTGGCAGGTCGGCCACGGTCAGCCCGGCCCGGGTCCGGACCTGAGCCAGCGTCAGCGTGAGCGGTCCGGTGGGATTGTCGCGCCACAGGCGCTCGTAGGTGGCAGCTGCGGCAGCGAAATCGCCCGCCGCCTCCTGCGCCTGCGCCACCAGCACGCTGCCGCCGGATTCCTGCGGGCGCTCGGTGGCGAAGTCCTGGGCGAGCTGGATCGCCTCGCTGGTGCGGCCAGCCGCCACCTCGATGCGTACCATGGCCACCTTGAGGTCGACGCCGTCGGGATGCTTCTGCAAGGCCTCTTGCAGCTGCAGGCGCGCCAAGGCCGGTTGCTGCAATGCAAGCAGCGCGGCGGCGATGTTCAGCTGGCGCTCGGCGCTGTCCGGCGCTTCGGCGGTAGCGGCCCGGATAGCCTCCTGCACCTGCTGCGGCTCGGGGTTGGGAGCCAGGGCGATGGCCAGAGTGTTGGCTTCTTTCAGGGCCAGTTCGAGCGAGCCGGTGCGCAGCAGCGCAGCGATCAGCACGCCGCGCGCCGGCTGGTAGTTCGGCTGCTCCTGCAGCAGCCGCTGCAGCTCGCTGGTGATGCCGCTGGCGGTACCGGCCGTGTGCAGCTGGACCTGCGCGATGGCCAGTCGCGTGACGGGCGCCTGTGGCAGCAACTTGACCAGCGAGGCGCGATGGGCCTCTGCCGCGGCGGCATCACCGGCGCGCAGCGCCTGGTCGACGCCAATGAGCAGCAACTGGCCTTGCTCTGGAGCGGTGAGCTGTCCGGGGGCGGTTTCGATGGCCTTGCGCAGGGCCTCGCTGGCGGCCGCGTTGTCGCGGTTGCGCCGGGCCAGGTCCAGCTTCAGCAGCCAGCCTTCGGCCATGCCGGGCGCCTTGTCGAGCGCTGCCATCGCCAGCTGGTCGCGGCCATGGAAGGCATGGCACTGCGCGATGCGCAGCTGCAGCTCGGGTGAATCCTGCTCGGCGGCAAGCTGCTGGTAGATGGTCAGCGCCTCGGGGGTACGGCGCAGTCCCTGCAGCGCGCGTGCGCGGTAATAACGCCGCTGGTAGGCGTCGAGCGGAATCGCCTCATCGCCAACGGCATCGAGCAATTGCTGGAAATTGCCAGCCACCAGCCGCTGTTCTGCCCGGAGCACGGCGACGCCGCCGGCGGGCGCGCCGTTGTCGACTGCCTGCTGCAGTACGCGCTCGGCGCCGGCGGCATCGCCCTGCATGTGCAGCGTTCGGGCCAGCAGCAACCAGACGTCGCCACGCTCCGGCTCGCCGTCGGCGAGACTACGCAGGATCACCGCGGCCTCGCCGTAGTCGCCGCGGGTCAGCGCGTCTTCGGCTCTTTGCATCTGGCGAGCCGGCGTATCGAAAAGGCCGCAGCCGGCGAGACACAAGCTCAACAGGCCTGCCGCCATGAATCCTGGTTTGAACACGGGATCAGTCCTCCATTTCGGTCGCGGCGATGACAGCACCGAGCGCACTTTCCGCGGCCGGGCAATCGGGAATGCAACGTGTGCGCCAAACGGTAATTGCTGCCGGCATGGAGCGCAGTTGCAGCAGCGATCCTGCTGCGTAGCTTACCTTCGCCGGCAACGATGTGGCGTAGTGGTTAGATCCCACGCGGTAGGTGACGGCGACAAGCCAGATTTCACCCCCGGAGTCGCGGGTCTCGTAGAGGGTCAGGGGAATGCCGCTGATCAGCGACTGGCGGGAGCTCAGCAGCTGGTCGCCGCCGGTGGGATCTTCGGCATAGCCCCCGATCTCCTTGCCCTGATGTTGCGAGAGGAAGATGTAGTGCCGGCGCTCGATCGGCCCGCCTGGTGCGTCGATGCTGCTGGCGGTGTGGCTATCCGCGCCATCGACCACGGGCTGCCAACCCTCTTCGGTAGAGTCCGCAGGCGTCGCCTGCGTCGCCGGCGCGGCAGCCGCAGGTCGAGCTGAAAGTGCTTGCAGCAGCGCGACAAGGGCCATCACAACGGCCACGGCTAGCGCCGGCAACGCCCGCGCTGATGCCGGGGCCGCCGTTGGGCCCGGCGCCGCGCCGGCATCCGGTTGCGCAGCAGGCGACGCCATGCGCCGTTCGAGCAAGAAGAAGCCGACCATTGCGATTGCGAACAGCACCCAGCCATAGGTGTAGTGCGAAACTGCCACCAGATAGTGCTGCATGTCGGAATAGTGGCCGACGACGATGAGGGAGAACACGCGTATCCAGTTAGTCACCACGGCCAGCGCGCCGGCCAGCACTAGCAGCTTGAGGCGGCCGCGCCAGTCGTCGCCGCGCAGTTCGCCCATCAGCGCGCCCAGTGCCAGCGCCACCATCACGAAATGCAGCCCGCTGCAGCCGCCGGCAATCTCGAACACGCCGGCGGGCACCTGCACCAGGTTGCCGTCGAAGTGGGCGGGGATGCCGGTGACGCGCAGCAGCGCGCGCACCACCAAAACCGTCATCCACAGGAACAGGTCATTCACAGCGCCCCACAGCGGCACGGCGAAGTACAGAAATGCGACGGCGAACAGGTTGCGCCTGGCCGAGGCGGCGCCGGTTGCCGCCCATACCGCCAGCCACATGAGCACCGGCAACAGCAGCCACTCGATGAACACCAGACCTGCGCGCACGCCGAAGGCCCAGAGCAGGCCGACCCCAAACAGCGTGGCCAACGCCGCCGGGCTGATGCGCGGGGCTGGGGCGTTTGCTGCATTCCGGTTGCGCCACAACAGGAACACGACCACGGCCGCGATGAGCCAGCCGTGGGTATAGGTGGTTTCGTCCCACTCGGTCCATCGCTGGTGCAATGCCAAGCTGGTGGGCCACAGGGCCGCTGCCACGATGAACACGACCAGCAAATTCACTCCGCCGCGCCTGACGGTGGCTTGATGCCCAGCTTCCCGATCAGGTCGTAAAGCGTTGGGCGCGTGATGCCCAGCAGTTCGGCGGCGGCGGACAGGTTGCCGTTGGCGAGGGAGATCGCCTGCACCACCGCCTGCCGCTCGGCGCTGGTGCGCACGCTTTTCAGATTCAGCATCTTGAACTGGCCGGTGTTGTCGCCGAATCCCAGGTCGTCGGCGCTGATGAGCGGGCCCGCGGCCATGATGGTGGCCGAACGCACCTTGTTCTCGAGCTCGCGCACATTGCCCGGCCACTCGTGGCGCTGGATGGCCACCAGCGCCTCATCGGTGAAGCCGCGCGGCGTGCGTGGATTGTCGCCGCTGGCGCGCTTGAGGATGGCGTTGGCCATCACCACGGCATCGCCCACGCGATCGCGCAGCGGGGGCAACAGGATGGTCACTTCGCTGATGCGGTAGTAGAGATCCTGGCGGAATTGCTGGGTTGCGATCAGTTCTTTCAGATCCTGGTTGGTGGCGCAGACCACGCGCACATCCACCGGTATGGGCTGCCGTCCGCCGACGCGCTCGATGATGCGGTCCTGCAAAAAGCGCAGCAGCTTGGCCTGCAGTGGCAGCGGCATGTCGCCGATCTCGTCGAGGAACAGGGTGCCGCCCTCGGCGGTTTCGATCTTGCCGATGGTCTGCTTCACCGCGCCGGTGAATGCGCCCCTCTCGTAACCGAACAGCTCGCTCTCGAGCAGCTGCTCTGGGATGGCGGCGCAGTTGATGGCCACGAACCGCTTGTCACGCCGCTCACTGCGGACATGGATGGCGCGCGATACCAGCTCCTTGCCGGTGCCACTCTCGCCCAGCACCAGCACCGAGGCATTGGTGGGCGCGACCTTCTCGATCATACGCAGTACGCGCTGCATGCCCGCGTCGGTGGCAATGATGCCGTCGGGGGACGCGGTGATCTGCGCGAGGCGCAGCCGCTCCAGTTCTGTCTCCAGCGTAGACAGGTGCAGCGCCCGCTCCACCATCAGTCGCAGCACGTCGGTGTCGATGGGTTTGGAGAAGAAGTCCGCGGCTCCCAGCGCCACCGCCTTGAGGGCATTGTCGCGATCGGCATTGCCGGTGACCACGATCACCTTGGTGCGGGGCGCGATGCGCAGGGTTTCCTGCAGGGTGGCCAGGCCTTCGGACACGCCCTCGGCATCGGGCGGCAGGCCAAGATCCTGCAGCACCACCTGCGGTTCAAAGCGCCGCACGGCGGCCAGGGCCTCATCGCGGCGCGTGGCCTGCAGGACTTCGAAGCCGTCGAAGCACCACTTGAGCTGCTTCTGCAGGCCCGGGTCGTCCTCGACGATCAGGATGCGTTGTGGTCGTTCTTCTGGCACAGCGGCAGTTTAATGATAAGGCGGGTGCCCGCACCGGGCGTGCTTTGCACTTCGATGGAACCGCCCAGCTGCAACACATACTCGCGCGCCTGGTAGGCGCCGATGCCCATGCCGCGCGAGCCCTTGGTGGTGTCGAACGGGCGGAACAGACGGTCGCGGACGAACTCCGGCGCCATGCCGGGGCCGGAATCGGCAATGGAAACCGTGATCCAGGGCGCATCACTGGCCTCGACCTGCATGCGGACTTCGCCGGCCGTGCCGGCTGCGTCCAGCGCATTGCGCAGCAGGTGCTCGAACACGGTGGTGAGGCGATCGGGGTCGGCCATGACCCAGCGGGCTTCGGGCAGTTCGCCCACGGCGGGAACCGGCTCGCGCGCACTGCAACGCTGGACCGCGGCGGCGAGCACCGTTGCCAGGTCCACCGGGCGCTGCGCGGTGGCGCCATCGCCAGTGCGGAACTGCTCGATCAGGCGCGTGATGCGCGCGGCGGTGTTGTCGATGGTGGCGAAGGCATCGTCGATGAACTCGGGATTGTGGCGGTGCCGGGCGGCATTGCTGACCAGCAGCTGCAGCTGGGCCGCGGAGTTCTTCAGATCGTGCATCACGAAGGCGGCGAAACGGTTGAAGGCATCGAACTGCCGGGCCTCGGCCAGACGGTGGTCGGCCGTCTGCTGGGCCAGCAGAGTGGCGACGTGCCGGCCGACCATGCGCAGCAGGTCGCGGTCCTCGAAGGTCATGGCGAAGGGCTCGGGTGGCTGGCGCAACACCAGGAAACCCTGCAGGCCGCTGGTTCCTAACAGGGGACTGACGATGCGCCAGCGCGACGGGCCGTCGGCCAGGAAGTCCGGCAGTGCAATCGACTGGTATACGGCCGGAGTTCGGCGGTATTCGAGCGTGTCGATCACCCATTCCTTCTGCTCCATGAAGCCGATCATCGGGTGATCTGCCGGCACGGGTGCAGGCTCGTCGCAGCGCGAGCCATCGGCCGACCACTGGGCCGCCACCGGCCAGTGGCGACCGCCCTCGTCGCGGAGGAAGATCATGCCGGCCGATGATTCGAAGATCTGCGCGATGGCGCGGATCGAGGTGACGCGCGCGTCACGCTCCTGGGTTTCGGACAGCGTGCGCACGAACCGCAGCCATTCAACGCGATAGTCGTATTTGTTGCGGTAGAAGTGCTTCGACAGGAACACGCGCAGGCGCCGCCAGGGCGACTCGGCGGAAAACAGTGCGATGAGCACCAGGC